>FAON01000009.1 GCA_001485605.1 Candidatus Kryptobacter tengchongensis | reverse complement strand
CGATGAAATTGCAGAGAAGGCTGGAGGGCGTAATGTCTTGGCTATGGATAGAGTAATCCGAGAGTTGATAGCGGAGCGTAAAAAGGAGTTAGAGGTTACAACTTTGAAAAAGCCGATTGAGGATATTCTTTTTAACAAGGAAAAATTCATTGTTCTTTCGGACAAAGCAAGAGAATTTTATGAGCAAAGAAAAAGAGAAAGCGAGGAAAGGTATAAGAAAGGTGTTTGATGGTTTATGAGTTTTTATTATAGGGATACCCAATTGGATGAAACCCATATCCCTCAGAGAAAGTAAAAATTTCTCAATTTTAAAAGTTAACTTCCCAAAATGCACTTATCCCTTGACAAATACAAATCTAATTTGTATATTTGCTTGTGGAGGGGCTACGGTATCTGTTCTTTTTAAAGAGCGTCTGTCCTCGGGTTAGCAAAGCGATTCCCTTTGGCAGATACCGTTAATAATTATTTTGTGAAAGGGTTTTATACTGCACATTTTAAATATTTTATATTCGCCTTTATATTTTCCCGCCTTGGGATCGCGGGCAGTATTGAGGGGTTATGGTTAATTACTTAAAGTATCCTTCCTCGTATTTTTCTTCGGTACTTTAATTAACATTTCCCCGATTACGAACCCGAAGACAAATTTCTTAGCGCTTGATTGTAAAAAATTTGGGAAATTATCAAAACGAAGGACTCATTGTCAGTTTTTCCAGAGTTAATTGAAATGACAAAGATATTAATGTTAAGTAAATGACGCTGATTTAATGTTCTCAACCCTTTTTTAAGGATTGAAAGAAAGGGTGGGCAAATGAGCCGAAAGGATCTGTTCTGTCTTGGCGAAGATGAAAAATTAATTTAAAATTAAATTGAAAGGAGAAAAGCCATGAAGAAAAAAATTTTATTCTCGCTTGCTTTATTCACTTTTTTAATTTTCAACCCTTTACTATCTCAAAATCCTGAGTGGATTAATTTCACTACTTTTGGCAATTATATTAATTCCTTAACTATTGAAGGTAACTCTGTGTGGATTGGCACTGAGGGTGGTGGACTTGTAAAGTTGAATATGAATACCGGTGAGAAGGTTTTTTACGACATATTAAATTCTGGTTTACCAAATAATGATGTTAGATCAATAGCAGTGGATGATTTGGGAAACAAGTGGATTGGGACTTTTGGAGGTGGTTTGGCAAAATTTGATGGAGTGAATTGGACAGTTTATAACACATCAAATTCCAGTTTGCCATTTAATAGAATTGTCGCAGTAGTATTGGATAAATCAGGAAACAAATGGATTGGGACATATGGAGTGGCAAAATTTGACGGTGTAAATTGGACTTCTTATACCTCGTATAATTCAGGTTTGCCAAGCAACGATGTCACGACAATAGCAATAGACGATTCAGGAAACATATGGATTGGAACATATAGTAGCGGTTTAGTAAAGTTTGACGGTGTAAATTGGTCGGTTTATAACACATCAAATTCCGGTCTGCCATCTAATCGAGTTCAAGCAATAGTTGTAGATCGTTCGGGAAATAAGTGGATTGGAACTTCGTGGGGGTTGGCAAAATTTGACGGAGTAAAATGGACTGTCTATAAAACATCAAATTCCGGACTGCCAAGTAACGATATTACAACGATAGCAGTCGACGATTCGGGGAATAAATGGATTGGGACATATAGCGGTGGTTTGGCAAAATTTGACGGTGTAAAATGGACTGTTTATAAAACATCAAATTCTGGATTACCATCCGATCAAATTAGAGCAATAGTTTCAGATAATTCTGGAAATAAGTGGATTGGAACATATGGCGGTAGTTTAGCAAAGTTTGATGGAGTAAACTGGACTGTTTATAAAACATCAAATTCCGGTCTGCCGGATAATCGTATTAATGCGATATTGATAGATAATTCAGGAAGCAAATGGATCGGAACATATGAAGGCTTAGCAAAGTTCTATGGTGTAAACTGGACTGTTTATAACAAATCAAATTCGGGTTTGCCGGATAATTATGTTTCTGCAATAGCAGTAGATGACTCTGGTAATAAGTGGATTGGAACACCTGGAGGTTTGGCAAAGTTTGATGGTGCAAAGTGGACTGTTTATGGGAAATGGAATTCTGGTTTGCCAAATAATGTTGTTAATGCTATAGCAATAGATGGGCAGGGGAACAAATGGATTGGGACATTGGAAGGATTAGCAAAGTTTGACGGAGCAAACTGGACAGTTTATAAAACTTCAAACTCAGGTCTGCCAAGTGATAGTGTTCTTGCTATCGCGATAGATGGGCAGGGTAACAAATGGATTGGAACATGGGTGAAAGGGTTAGCAAAGTTTGATGGAGTAAATTGGACTGTTTATAACATTTCAAATTCAGGTCTGCCAAAGAATTATGTTCTTGCAATTGCGATAGATGGGCAGGGAAACAAATGGATTGGGACATATGGTGGAGGATTAGCAAAGTTTGATGGAGTGAATTGGACAGTTTATAACACATCAAATTCAGGTCTGCCGGTTAATTATATTAAGGCAGTAGCGATAGACAATTTAGGGAACAAATGGATTGGGACGAGTGAAAGGGGGCTTGCTGTATATCGCGAGGGAGGAGTTATACTTGATGTTTATGAGAGAAAAGAGAATGTGATTCTAGAGGGATTTACACTTTACCAGAATTATCCAAATCCGTTTAACCCTGCGACAACAATTGAATTTGACATCGCAAAGAGGACAAGGGTTAAGCTTGTTGTTTATGATATCCTTGGCAGAGAGGTTAAAACGCTTGTTAATGATGATTTTGAGATTGGTAGATACAGGGTGAATTTCAACGCGCTGGGTTTGCCAAGCGGCGTATATTTTTACAAGATTGAGGCTGGTAATTTTGTAAGTGTAAAGAAGATGATATTAGTTAAGTGATTGCTTATACTCCCGATACTTCTAACTTTTCACCCCCCCCTCTATGAATATAGAGGGGGTAGGGAGTGAGTAAAATCAAAGGTTAAAAAAATAACAACATAAGACTGGAGGAGAGATGAAGGTAGTGGAAATAATAGCAATTTTAGCGTTTTCAGTCTCAGTTGCTTTTTCAGGCGGGAGTTTTACAGATGAAAAACCAGAGATCTTCGTGCAATTAGGACATACGGATGATGTTACTTCAGTAGCCATAAGTTCAGATGGTAAGTATATTGTTTCTGGAAGTCAGGATAAAACCATCAAGCTTTGGGACATATCAACAGGCAGAGAAATTAGAACATTTAAAGGACATACAGATTGGATTACTTCGGTAGCCATAAGTCCAGATGGTAAGTATGTGATTTCTGGAAGTTATGATAAAACTCTAAAAATTTGGGATATATTAACGGGGCGAGAGATTAGAACATTTGCGGGGCATACGGATAAAGTCACTTCAGTAGCCATAACCCCAGATGGTAAGTATATTGTTTCTGGAAGTCAGGATAAAACCATCAAGCTTTGGGACATATCAACAGGCAGAGAAATTAGAACATTTAAAGGACATACAAATTGGGTTACTTCAGTAGCCGTAAGCCCAGATGGTAAATATGTGATTTCTGGAAGCAACAGTTGGATTATCAAGCTATGGGACATATCAACTGGCAAAGAGATACGAACATTTGCGGGGCATGAGGGTTTAGTTACTTCAGTAGCTATAAGCCCAGATGGTAAGTATGTTGTCTCTGGAAGTTCGGATAATGCCGTTAAGCTTTGGGACATATCAACAGGCAGAGAAATTAGAACATTTAAAGGACATACAGATTGGATTACTTCGGTAGCCATAAGTCCAGATGGTAAGTATGTTGCCTCTGGAAGTCAGGATAAAACTATCAAGCTTTGGGACATATCAACTGGGATGGAAATTAGAACATTTAAAGGGCATGCGTTTCAAGTTACTTCGGTAGCCATAACCCCAGATGGTAGATATGTTGTCTCTGGAAGTTGGGATAAGACCATTAAACTTTGGGACATATCAACGGGTATGGAAGTTATAACATTTAAAGGACAACCAATTGAAAAAATTAAAGCAGTAGCTATAAGTCCAGACGGGAGATATGTTATCTCTGGAGAAGCGGGTTGGACGCTTAGGCTATGGGATATCAACACAGGCAAAGGAATTAGAACATTTAAACAAACAAGTTGGATTACTTCAGTAGCCATAACCCCGGATGGTAAGTATGTTGCTTTTGGAGGTTCAGGTGGGACCATTAAACTTTGGGACATATCAACAGGCAGAGAAATTAGAACATTTGAAGGACATACAAGTGAGATTACTTCGGTAGCCATAACCCCAGATGGTAAGTATGTTGTCTCTGGAAGTTGGGATAAGACCATTAAACTTTGGGACATATCAACGGGTAGAGAAATTAGAACATTTGAAGGACATGGGGATTATGTTACCTCAGTGGCTGTAAGCCCGGACGGTAGGTATGTGATTTCTGGAAGCGAAGATGGAACCGCTAAGCTCTGGGATATAACAACTGACAGAGAAATTAGAAAATTTGAAGGATATGCAGGTAGAATTACAGTAGCCATAAGCCCAGATGGTAAGTTTGCTATCATTGGAGATGTGAATGGTAAGCTCATACTTTGGCGCGGATCAGTGTTTTCTACATTTGAAAAACTTACAAATCGGGTTGAAATAAACGATTGGGTTAACTCAATAGCCATAACTCCAGATGGTAAGTATGTAATTTCTGGACACGGAGATAAAACAATCAGGCTTTGGGACATATCAACAACAAAGGAGATAAGGAGATTTGAAGGACATACAGATGAGGTTACTTCGGTATCTATAAGTTCAGAGGGTAGATATGTAGTTTCAGGAAGTTATGATGGCACAATTCGGATGTGGGATATCAACACGGGCAAGGAGATTGCACAGTTTATCGGTTTTGAAGATGGGGAATGGGTGGTTATAACCCCTGAGGGTTATTTCAATGCATCAGAAAATGGAGCAAGGTATATAAATGTTAGCATTGGTAAAAATGTTTATTCAATAGACAATTTCTTTGAGAAGTTTTGCAATCCTGTTTATGTTGCTTCTGTTTTACAGGGCAAGAGGGTTGAGGTTGTTGCTGATATAAGACAGGGGGTATTGGCGCCACCCGAGGTGAAGATAGTTTATCCGATGGCGGATGCTACTTTAAGCACGGATACACTTACAGTCACGATTTACGCAAGGGATATGGGGGGTGGTATAGATGAGATAAGGCTTTATCACAACGGGAAGGTGGTGGGGGAGGAGAGAAGGGGTATAAAGCTTGTCTCGGGCGAGGGTGAGGTTGTCAAAAGTTACAGTGTGACCCTTGTTGATGGGGTAAACATTTTCAGGGCGGTTGGTTTCAGCAGGGATAGGACTGAGTCTAATCCCTATGAGATTGTTGTGAAGTTAACAGCTCCAAAGAAGGATGTTTCACTTTATGTTTTTGTTGTTGGGATAAATAGGTATAAGAACACATCTTTGAATCTAAACTATGCTGAGCCGGATGCAAGGTCAATAGCCCAGTTTTTCAGGGAGAGGGGTGGGAGGTTATTCAAGGAGGTTAAGATTATAGAGCTTTACAACGAGTATGCGACTAAGGATGCTATAATTTCAAATCTCGGGGGTCTTGGTTCTACTAATCCACAGGATGCGGTGGTGGTATATTTGGCTGGGCATGGTGAGAATGCAAGAGGGGAGTGGTATTTTATACCCCATGAGTTAACATATCCTGAGCGGGAGGAGGAGTTGATCAATAGAGGTGTTTCATCTCGGGAGTTGGCTGATTTGATAAGGGGTATAGGTGCGCAGAAGGTTCTTGTGATGATAGATGCGTGTAAGTCAGGTGGTTTGGTTTTAGCCATGAGGGGGCTTGAGGATAGGAAGGCACTTTCTCAGCTTTCAAGGTCAACTGGTGTCCATGTGATAGCAGCATCAACGAAGGAGCAGTTTGCAGCTGAGGTTGGGGAGCTTGGGCATGGGGTATTTACATATACGATACTTGAGGGGTTAAATGGTAAGGCATCTGGTGGGACAGAGACGGTGACTGTGCGTAAACTTATGGGTTATGTGGAGGAACAGTTGCCTGAGATAACCAAAAAATACAGGCAAGAGGCACAATACCCAATAGCTGACTCAAAAGGTCAAGATTTCCCACTGGCAATTGTAAAATAAAAGATGTGAAAGTGTTGAAATATAAAATTTTAAATAATGAATTCAGCAATAAAAATAAACATAATTTAGATTCATCCTTCTACAAAGAATTTGCTTATGCTAAACTAACGACAAACAAATGTATATATAAACGAAAAATAATGTTTTTTCCGAAGGACTTGCATTCGGGAATGAAATACTGAAAAATAAACTAAACAGAAGTATTCTCATGATAAAACCAAAACAAACCTCGGTCTTCACGGAGCTATCCCAAGTGGTTTTCTTAATAATTTTGATTCTCGGTGCAGACATCCTGTTTGCCCAGAATCTCCCGCAACCACCTGAACTGATACCTTACCGTAAGGGCGACAAATGGGGATTTTGCGATAAAAATAAAAAAATTGTAATAGAATGTAAATATCATCAGGTTCTGCCATTTTCTGAAGGGCTTGCTGCAGTGCGAATGTATAGCAAATGGGGTTATATAGATGAAACAGGAAATAATGTAATACCAATAAAATATAGTTTTGCTGATAATTTTAAAGAAGGACTCGCCAAAGTAAATTTAGGAGGAATAGCAAAAGACTTGAGACATGTAGCAGGTGGCAAGTGGGGATATATAAATAAAAAGGGTGATGAGGTCGTACCAATTAAATATGACTTTATAGGGGATTTTATAGAAGATGTTGCAAAAGTAGAATTAAATAATAAATTTGGTTTTGTGGATAAAGCAGGGAAAGAAATTATACCAATAAAATACGATGAAGCATACGACTTTAAAGAAGGTTTTGCAAGAGTAAAATTGAATAACAACTATTGGTATATAGACAAGACAGGAAAAGAGTCCATATCAGGAAATTTTTATGCCAGTGATTTTTCCGAAGGTCTTGCTGCAATAAGAGGGTATGACAAATGGGGCTATATAGATAAAGCAGGCAAAATGGTAATACCACCAAGATATTATTGGGCTGGTGATTTTTCAGAAGGTCGCGCAATAGTTGAGCTAAATCATAAGTATGGATATATTGACAAGACAGGCAAAATAGTCATACCAATAAAGTACGATTATGCGTGGAGTTTTAAAGAAGGTCTTGCAGTAGTTAAATTAAACAACAAATATGGTTATATTGATACCACGGGTAAAATAGTAATACCAATAAAATATGATGAAGTACATGTTTTTTCAGACGAGCTTGCCGCAGTGAAGCTAAAGGGCAGATGGGGCTACATAGATAAAACAGGCAGAATTGTAATACCTACCAAATACGATTATGCGGGGGATTTTAAAGAAGGTCTTGCAAAAGTTAATAAAGGTGGGACCTCAGGGTCTTTAGTAAAAATAAAAGGTGGTAAATGGGGATTTATAGACAAAACAGGGAGAGAAGTAATTCCAATAAAATATGATTTTGTTAGTGATTTTAAAGAAGGTCTTGCTGAAGTAGAGTTAAATGGCGAGCGGGGTTATATTGATGCTTATGGGAATGAATACTGGGATAAATAGAAAACTAAATAAACAACAAACTAAACAAAGGAGGCAGTCATGAAAAGGCTAAACCAAACTTTCGTTTTTTCACTTTTATTTAAAATAGCTTTTTTAATGTTTTTTGTTTCAAATGCTATTTTTTTACTTGCCCAGAATCTCCCACAACCGCCTGAACTTATCCCCTACCGCAAACCGGATTACCATGACAAATGGGGCTTCTGTGATAGGAATAAGAAGATAGTTATTGAATGCAAATATGTCCATGTAGAACCTTTTTATGAAGATCTCGCTTTAGTGGCATCGTTTGCTGCCTTCGGCTTTATAGATAAGACAGGTAAAGAGGTGATTCCATTAAAGTATAATTATGCGGAAAGTTTTAAAGAGGGACTTGCAAAGGTTAATGTAGGTGGAGAATTTGATATATTAGGTAATTTTAGTGGTGGCAAATGGGGTTTTGTTGATAAGACAGGTAAAGAGGTGATACCACTGAAATATGATGCCGTGGGTGATTTTTCTGAAGGTCTTGTAATTGTTCTGTTGAATGGCAAAGTAGGCTATGTAGATAAATCAGGTAAAGAAGTGATAGAAATAAAATATGACGAGGGAGATAATTTTTCTGAAGGTCTCGCAAGAGTTAAGTTGAATGGCAAATTTGGGTTTATTGATAAGACAGGGAAAGAGGTGACACCATTAAAATACGATGGTGCGGGTAATTTCTCTGAAGGTCTTGCGGTTATCCTGTTGAATGGCAAAGTAGGCTATGTAGATAAGACGGGTAAAGAGGTGACAGAAATAAAGTATGATTATGCAGACAATTTCAAGGAAGGTCTCGCAAGGGTTTGTTATTCAGAACTTACCAGTAGCAAGTATGGCTTTATTGATAAGACAGGAAAAGAGGTGATACCATTAAAATACGATGGTGCGGGTAATTTTTCCGAAGGCTTTGCTCCTGTTGGAATAAATGGCAAATGGGGGTTTATTGATAAAACAGGTAAAGAGGTAATACCAGCAAAATATGATGAAGTTGATGTTTTTTCGGAAGGTCTCGCAAGGGTTAAATTGAATGGCAAATGGGGGTTTATTGATAAAACAGGTAAAGAGGTGATACCATTAAAATACGATGGTGTGTTTAATTTCTCTGAAGGTCTTGCTCCTGTTCTGTTTAACGACAAAATTGGCTTTATAGATAAGTCAGGCAAAGAAGTAATAGAAATAAAGTATGATGATTTTTATGGGGGTTTTTCTAAGGGACTTTGTCGTGTTCTATTAAATAGAAAGATTGGCTTCATAGATGCCTATGGGAATGAATACTGGGAAAAATAGAAATTAAAGCTAAAACCTAAACTAATTAACCAAGGTATTTTATGAAAAACTTAAAACAAGCATCACTTTTTTGGAGCTTATTCCGAGTAATTTTATTAACACTTTTTGTTGTGAATCTAACTCCATTGCTATTATCTCAGAATCTTCCACAACCACCTGAACTGATACCATACAGAAAGGGTGATAAATGGGGGTTTTGTGATAGGAATAAGAAAATAGTGATTGAGTGCAAGTATGATTTTGCTGGTTCTTTTTATGAAGGTTTGGCTGCTGTTCAACTAAATGGAAAATGGGGCTATATAGATAAAACAGGTAAGGAAGTTATCCCATTAAAGTATGATTTAGCGGGAAATTTCAGAGAAGGATTTGCTGCTGTTAAATTGAATGGCAAGTTGGGCTATGTAGATAAAACCGGTAAAGAAATAACGCAAATAAAATATGATGATGCCTGGAGTTTTTTTGGAGGATTGGCAAAGGTTAAATTAAATGCTAAATATGGGTATATAGACAAAACTGGTAGGGAGGTGATACCGTTAAAATACGATTATGCATGGGATTTTTTTGAAGGGCTTGCTGCTGTTAAATTGAATGGCAAGATTGGTTATATTGATGCTTATGGTAATGAATACTGGGAGGATTAAACAAAATAATAAAAAAAGAAAAGTTTTTAAAAGGAGGTAATAATTATGAAAAACTTAAAACAACCATCAATTTCCCTGGGTTTATCCAAGATGTTATTTTTGTTAATTTTGCTTTCAAACGCAGGATTTTTACTTGCTCAGAATCTTTCACAGCCACCTGAACTTATCCCTTACCATAAGAATGGCAAATGGGGGTTTTGCGATAAAAATAACACAGTCGTAATTGAATGTAAATATGATGCTGTATTGCCTTTCACTGAAGGTCTCTCTGCTGTTCTATTGAATGGCAAATGGGGTTATATAGACAAGACAGGCAAAGAGGTAATATCAATAAAATACGAGGGTGCAAGGGGATTTTCCGAAGGACTGGCAGCTGTTAAATTAAATGGCAAGTGGGGTTACATAGACAAGACAGGAAGAATAGTAATTCAACCTAAATATGATGGAACATGGTTTTTTTCAGAAGGTCTTGCTGTGGTTCAACTGAATGGTGAATTAGGAGAGTTGGACGCCAAATTTGGTTATATAGATAAGGCAGGTAAAGAGGTGATACCAACAAAATATAATGCTGCTTTTTCTTTTTCCGAGGGTCTTGCGGTGGTTCGGGTTGGCGACGTACTTGGTAAATACGGCTATATAGATAAAACAGGAAAAGAAGTTATATCACCAAAATATGATAATGCTTTGCGTTTTTCTAATGGACGTGCGCTTGTTGAATTGAATAATAAATGGGGATACATAGATGCCAACGGTAATGAGAATTGGGAAGTGTCCTCATCTAACCGTAATATATTTAATGTGATTAACTATGGAAGATGTGTGGGTGAATTCAGAGTGAAATTTAATATCCTAACGTTTTATGATATCGCTAAATATGAGCAAATAAATGATTTCATAAGTTCAAATAAGGATTTTTTTTACAATATAGGAATAGCCAGTATAGATTCAAAAGGAGATGTTATAAATTTGCAAAATCTTCTGAATGAAAAATTAAAAGTTTTCGGATTTATTATAGAAACTAGCGGGAAGTTTGGTGTTGAGACATACATAGCCTTAGATATATTGATAAAGATAAAAAAATTAGGTTTGGAAAATGTAAAAAGTGTAAAAGAGTTGGAAAGGGAACTAAACAAAAAACTAAGGGAGCAAGGTAAACAAGATACTTTAAAAACGAATGGAATGTTTACTAGCAAAGTTATTGAAATAATAGATGAACTTATAAAAACGGGCAACGAAAATAAAAATTAATAAAAATAAGGAGGTTGTCATGAAAAACTTAAAACAAACTCCGTTATTTTCGTGTTTATCCCAAATGGTTATTTTAATGCTTTTTATTGTAAATGTTACTTTGCTGTTTGCCCAAACAAAACTTCCAGAGCCACCAGAGCTTATTCCATATCGTAAAGGCGATAAATGGGGTTATTGTGACAGAAATAAAAATATAGTGATTGAATGTAAGTATGATGAGGTAGAAAAGTTTCGTAATGGAGTTGCTGAAGTAAAAGTAAACAATGAAAAATTTTTTATCAATACAAAAGGTGAGAAAGTTGAAGCACCTATTGAAAAAATAGAACAAGAAGTTGAAGAAGAGGTTTTATTAAAAGCTTTTGAAGAAAATGGTTTATATGGTTATAAAGACAAAGCAGGTAATATAGTAATTAAACCCAAATATCAATACGCAATGGATTTTTCAGATGGTTTAGCAGCTGTGAAGCTAAATAATCGTTGGGGATATATTGACATAGAAGGAAATTTAGTTATACAGTTAAAATATGATGATGCGTGGATGTTTGAAGATGGGTTGGCTGTAGTAGGTATTGATGGTTATGTAGGGTATATTGATGCAAAAGGAAATGAATACTGGGAAGATTTTAAATCATCAAAAGTTGATAACAGTAGTTGGTTAAAAAGTGGTACAAAATTAAATTATACGATTGATTATATTGATCCTATGTCGTTTGAATTAAGGGAGATATCCGATAAAATTCATTATTCTTGGTATAAAGGAGACAAAAAAGGTGGGGAGATTATTATTTCTAACGAAGCTTTAAAAAATTCACTTAACCAGTATAATTATATTTACAGACCGCAAAGTTCAAATGAGCCCTTAATTTTAACCGATGGTACAAGCGTCTTTTGTTCGCAAAAAATGTTTAATGAGCTGAAAAAGAGAAAGAAAGTTACATTTTATCCCTATACTGGTAAAGCGTCAACCCCAGTAGAATTGTTTTTAAAAGGACAGAAAAAAGTAAATGTTAAATATAAAGATACCATCATCGCTTTGGATTGTATCGCATGCGAATCTCCTACAGGCGAGCGTTTAGTTATTTTAAATAACTCTAAATATCCTTTAATTGTCCATATGATTTTAAATTTTAAAATTCATCTGAAACACATAGAGTAAATACTATGAATGCAAAAGATAAAATCCCCGATAACTTAGTATATGAACAAACTTGGGAAGATGTTAAGTATTTGTTAATAATTATAACAATAATTTATGCTATTTTTTATTTTACATCGCAGAGTTTAAGTGATAAAACCGCTTTTATAATTTTATATTTTTACTTTGTCATTTTAATTATCGTAGTTTACAATTTTTTTGGGATACGAAAGTTTGAAGTATATCCTGATAAAATTATTGTCACATTTCCACGAAATAGGAAGCGCATTATCTCAAAAGATGAAATTGAAAAAATAAAAATTGAATATATCCCTGGTTTTTTGTTGGGGAATCGGGTGAAATGGCATAAGACAGTTTTTCGGTTTTACTTAAAAAAAGAGTTAAATGTTTTATTCTATAGGAAAAAATTGTCTATTAATAATTATTTGCTCGGAGATACAGCAACTGGTGAAAAAACTGTTGAGTTAGTAAACTATCTAAATAGATATTATAGAGATATATTAGAGATTCTTCAAAGCTAAATCATATTCCCCTTTTTAAGAATTTAGTGGGGACTTGGAAATGAACAAAGTATATCCAAGGAGAATTGTCGGCTAAGCGATCCCTTTAGGACTTGTCCCGAATATCGTTAAAGCGGTGAAATATCTTTACGACCGCTACCAAATAAAATTCTTGCTCATCAGCGAAAAACGATTCTTCTAAAGGGAGCATTAGGACCTTTGTGAGAAGAAGTAAAAGTTATTCATGGCTTTTTGTATAAGGAATTGGATAAGTCAAAGAATTAGAGAAGTTAAAGATTGACCCATCCCTTGCTCCCTCTCTATGAAGAGAGGGGAATAAAGATTGATTCACCCCCTATCCTTATCTCTAAAAGAACTTATAGAGAGGGATAAAAATTGACTCACCCCCCTGCCCCCCTCTCTAATAAATAAAGAGGGGGAAGGGATGATTTTTTGACTCATCCCTGTCCCCCTCTCTAAAAATTTAGAGAAGGGAAAAGATTGACTCACCCCCCTGCCCCCCTCTCTAAGAATTTAGAGAGGGGGGTTAAAGGGGGTGAGTTAAAAAATTTCCTCAACCTTTCCCCCTCACTAAAAACTTAGAGAGGGAGATAAAAATTGACTCACCCCTGTCCCTCTCTAAAAATTTAGAGAGTCGGCGAAGCTCCAAAGGAGTCCATAGGACCTTAGGACCTTTGGGATTTGCCCATATATAAATTTTAACCTACCCCATTCTTTTGTCAAGAAATTTTTCTTGACAAATTAAAAATTTTGTAATATAATAGAGTTAGAAAATAAAAATTAAATAATAAAAAGGGGGTGAGTAAAATGAAGAAAATATTAAAAACAGTAATATTAGGGATAATTAGTTTATTCTGCTCGGTATTTGGTCAAGAAGTAATTTTTGAGCATCCAATAAAACTTGGCGAATTTTTTGATGGAAGAATAATAAGAACACCAAAAAGAGAGAAATTTATTTGTTTTAAATGGGAAGATTCCTTAGTAATCTTTAATATAAACACAAAAAAAATAACAAAGAAAAAATACCGTGAAATTGATTCAATGATAATAGGAGGAAGAATTATTAGCGATTCTCCATTTATGGGAGTTTTTATAAGAGATAGAAGCGGAATTATTAAAGATATTTTTGTTTTAGAAACAGAGGGAGGTTATAAAATTATAGAACTACCAACTACTAATATTGGATTTTATTATAACTATTATAAATATAAAGATGAGAAGGTTATTGAGATAATCGGAGGAATAGATAAACTTCTAAGATACGAAGTCCATATTAATAATAATAATGAAATAAATATTGATAAAATTACAGAAATTACGTCTGACTCCGGTGGCTACAACTATGTTTTTGGGGGTGAAAACAAACACGGAGAAATGATATTTAGTTATCCTTATTTCTCAACAACAAGAGTGGTTATATTAAGAAGAAAAGGAGAAAATATAGAAGTTGAAAAAAGAGACCCACAAGCCCTCAACATTGCAGTTTTAGGAATTAAAAAATACGTGATGGTCTCTAGAAAAAGGGCGGTAATTTTTGATATTGATGATGAGAATTTTTATAAAACATTCGAAAATCCACTAATGATAATGATTACGGGAACAGACGAAATAGCCTTAGCATCTTCTAGTACATCATGGAATTATTATATGGAAATTGTAAATTTGAATGGTGAGGTTATAGATAGATTGTACTATAAAAATAGATGGACCGTTTTAGATGCTGTGATGATGGGTGATTCAATAATCGTGGTTGGGGGGTATTATAATGAAGAGACCAACACTGATGGAATAGTGGTGATGGTAAAAAGAATTTCAATATCTAAAGTTGAAAATAAAGAAAGTAAAAAAAGCAAAGAAATCCAAGTTAAGAAAATTGGAAAAAATACTATCGAAATAAATAGTGAGGTTGATGAGATTGTGGTATACGATGTCCTGGGAAGGATTGTAAAAAAAGAAAAAGGAAGTAGAATGATACTAACTAATTTAAGTACTGGTGTGTATTTTGTTGTTTGTAGAAATAAAGATAAAATATTTATAGAAAAAATTTACATCATAAAGTAACTTTTAATAATTAAGTTAACCTCTTAAGTGGTGCCGCGCGGCACCACTTTTTATTTTGTCAAAATTTTAATTTGGGACTGAAATTACTTTGAGCCCTTAACTGTTAGTATTTATCCACAAATAGGTGCAAAAATTAAAATATCTATATTATAATTTTAAAAAGGCTGTAAATTTGAATATTCAAGTTTACAGCCCTTAAAAATATGGAAAATAAAAATTCTAAACTTATAATTTTGGTTCTAGTTCTAATTTTAATAATAGGAGCTGTAGCTGTCATCATCAATGCAAGACTAACTAAACAACTAGGACAAACTCTTAAACAGTCTGCGGAGCTTCCCCAACGGACAGCCCAACCAACCTCAGAAGTACTCAAAGGTAGGTTAAAAATTTCCCTATCCCTTTCTCTAAAAGCTTAGAGAGGGATAGGGGATGAGTCAAGACTTTTCCCTTCTCAATGACAAACGCTCCTGTCATCATCTTTAGGCAACCCCCTTTTGAGGCAAGCTTGAGAGCTTTAGCAAACTCTCAAAGTGATCCCTTTTAGACTATCTCCCTTTGATGTATTTGATTGAAAACAAAAACCCCAAAATGTATATCTGCAAAGTTTGCAAAAGAACTCAAATTTCATCCACAACAAAATGTATTCATTGCTTCTCCTTTCTCTCGCTTGAAAAAATCCACCAAACAGCCAATATATTAACACTTGACAAGTCGGCTAAGCGATCCCTTTCGGGAATAGATTCCTCATAATTTGCGAAACAAACCTTAAAATTGTAAAAAAACATGCTCACATCTAACGCATCCAATTCCTTGAACCCCTGAAAAGTAGCTTTGCCAACAAGGACATGCTCAAAAAGTAGGATATGGGATTGTTAACTTTCTCCTTGCTGTCTAATACTTTTTAGTATGTTTTTCCCATAATGCATAGAGGATTGAAACAGCAAGCAATAATCTATCCCATCAAACCTTGTTAAACCCTGACTAATGAATGTTAATAAAATGATATATAAGCCGGGAACAAAAGTAATAACTTCATTTCCATGTTGGGTTTTTTGATAAATTAAAAGTGTTTACTATATTTAGAACTGGTTAAAAATAAGAGGGATAATTGGAGTATGTTAAAAAAAGTAGTTCTCTGGAAAATAAACAAAGTTCCAGATCGCAAGATATCGCTTTATACTTATCCCCAAATCCGCTTAAAATCCGGGTATTCTTATTACATTATTGAGCCAAGCGAATGTATAACTTTTGAAAAGAGTGAGGTAAACAAAGCAGGAGCTTCATTTTTACTGCTTGCAAACGAGGATATCTTTAATATTCCCAGTTGGAAATATTCTTTCATAACACTATCAATGCAAGACTTTGTTTCAAAGATAGAACTTGACGAAAAAAACATGGAAGTCATTATTGAATATATTCAGCATAAATATGTGCATATTTTAGAGCCGTTCAAAGAAGATTATTCTTATCCGTGGTTGGGTGGAATTGACAAAAGTGCCATTCAAGTGAGATATTTTTATTTTTTAGATGAGCAAGTTATCGCAAACATCATGAGTAGGAAAGATTATGAAAAAGATGTGATGACACCCCTATTGGGGAGTGCTAAAATTTTTAGGTTATCTGGTGGAACATTTTGGGGGATTTTTTCACCAGATGCGAAATTTAAAGTTAGCTTTGAAACCGAGAATGCGAAGTTTGAACTTACTGTGGAAAGAAAATTAGGAGTGGTCGCCGTAACTAATATTGAGGTATCAGTTCCAGACGATGCTTACAAATGGTTTTTTGAACTTTTCAACCAGGTTGTGGCCTTTCTAAAAAGATTGCCGATCATATCAGGTGAATATGGTATCATAGATAACTTTCAATATTATATCAACAACATCTCCACATTTATTAATGAAAACTGGCTCAATTCTAAGATATCATTATTTGAAGATTTTCCACGTATTTTACATCCGCATCTTTTAGGGTCAGATTATTACGAAATTTTATGTGCTCCATATTGTGATTTATATTCTATCGCTGAGAACCATGATATTGATAAAAAATTAAAAATAAGATATGAGTTCTTTACCGAAATCCTAAAATATCTTTTTGAATATGCTTATAATGCAGTTAACACATTAGGTCCAATAAAAGCAGGAATTTTACTGAAGGAAAAAGTGATGAATTTGAGAAAAGACTGGAATCTACGAAAGCTTAAAGCAGTGGCTGATATTTGAAAAAATATATATAGGCAAATTAGCGCAAATGAGTTTGAATTTTGAGTTTATTATCTTTTAACAGGGTTAAAATAAAAACTAAAAACTAAGCTATATGATCGGGTTATTTACTGCAATTAGGCTTTACCGGCGTTGGCTAGAAAAAACGCCACCAGACAGAATAATTTCATTCAAAAATTTCAGCATTTTATCCTTTCTTTTTGGAAGACTTGAATCTTTCAAAAAACTTATCCATAGACACCTTAATTTGTTTAAAACCGCTAATTTTGCTGTTTTTGGGATAGCTAGTGAAAATGATAGCTATGAAAATTTTGAGCAGATTTTTAATTTTGCGAGAACAATAAGTCAGAATGGTTTAGATGTAAACCTATTTGTTGGCTTTTGGTATTGTTCTGATATTAACAATTCGTTTTGTAGAACATTTATCGAAGATGATAGGTTTTTAGATATTTTTGGGGTTTATGCTACTCAGTATTTGGGGCGGAAGGAATTTATATTTTTGCTTTATGGGGAGCAGGAAATAGAAAAATTTGTTAACACTATAGCAGACATCGCAATTAAAAATGGAATTGATTTATTTTTGGTTGGCGATAAGGAAAAAAATATTTTATTTTATAAAACTTTACCATCTGGTGAAGTGGTGTTAGATAAAAAAGTAAACGCCAGTCAAATTTTTGACCTCGCGCTATCAAAATTGGTTGAAATTGACAAATGGGAAATTAAAATTTTACAAACTGTTTTGGAGCTATTAGAGGCTGTTATCTTGGTTTATTTCTTCTTCAAAAAACATGTATATGAATTGTCTTCAGTTAATTTCGTTTCTGGATTTTATGCTATCAGACCTGATCTTATTGCTCTCTTTCTGCCGAGCTTTGATCTCAAAAAACAGTCGGGTATTACCGTTACACAAGAATTAAATCAGATTGGGGTGATAGTTTAAAATTGGTTAAATTTAATTTTTGTGCAGATAGACTTCAAGCGAAAGTGTGTGGGAAGTTGGAAATATACTTTTTACTCATTTCAAGGTCAATTTCACGAGGTAAACCTTATTTTAATTGTGAAGATAGTTTTGCTAAGCTTTCAGTGTTAATGTGAAATAAGAACTTGGTATCTTAGCGAGAGTTATATAATTATGTCAATGGATGCTATAATTAAATCACACCAAATTTCTTTCCTACTTTTTTGAATGCTTCAAGTGCTCTATCAATATCGTCTTTTGATAAAGCTGCTGAAATTTGCGCCCTCAACCTTGCCTCACCTTTTGGAACGACGGGATACCATAAACCTTTGATGTATACGCCTTCTTTCAATAGCTCTTCACTCATATCCATTGCTAACGAGGCTTCTCCAAGCATTATTGGAACTATTGGGTGAATCCCATCAATTATTTTGAACCCAAGATTTTTAATCTCTCGTCTGAAATACATTGTATTTTCTCTTAGTTTATCAATTAAAGATGTATCTTCTTCAAGCATTTTTATCGCTTCAAGTGTTGCCATAATGACGGCTGGTGGCAATGAGTTAGAAAATGTGTAAGGTCTTGATTTTTGTCTAAGATATTCAATCATTTCTTTCTTTCCGCTGATGAAACCACCAGCTGCACCTCCAATTGCTTTCCCAAGAGTTCCAGATAAAACTTCAACCTGTCCGAAGACGCCAAGTTCTTCAGCTGTCCCTTTACCTGTTTTTCCGATGACTCCAAGCCCATGAGAGTCGTCAACAAATAAAATTGCATTATATTTTTTTGCAAGCTCAACAAGCTGTGGAAGCGGTGCCATATCACCTTCCATGCTGAAAACTCCATCAGTTGCGATTATCCTAAAGCGGTAATCTTTGTTTTTATCTTCCTCAAGCATTTGTTCAAGCGTTTTCCAGTCTCCATGTGGATAAACCTTTTTGTCAACGACCTCAGCTCTGCATAGTCTTATTCCGTCAATTATGCTTGCGTGGTTTAGCCTATCGCTGTAGATAACATCTTTGTAACTTTCATATCCAAGTGATTCATTTACAAGCGAAGCAAAGAATCCCTCATTTGCAGCAAAGCATGAGGAGAAAAGAATTGTATCTTCAGCTCCAACAAATTCTGATATTTTTTCCTCAAGTTGTTTGTGAATTGATTGCGTTCCACATATGAATCTAACTGATGCGACTCCATAGCCATATTCCCTTATTCCACGAATTGCGGCTTCTTTTATCCTTGGGTGTGAGGCAAGTCCAAGATAATTGTTTGAAGCGAGCATGACAACTTCTCTTCCATCAACCCTAACAATTCCACCTTGTTCGCTTAGAAGTGGGATTTCTTTTTTGAATGTTTTGGTCACTTGTAATCTGTTAAGTTCTTCTGTTAAAATTTGTGTGTAATTCATTTTCTTTCGGTGTTTTGTTTTTAAGGCTTTAGAATAACTTTCAATCCGTCGCCATTTTTTATGGCGTTGAAGCCATCTTCAAATCTTTCAAGTGGCAGTTGATGTGTTATAAATCCAGCTTCAAGAATTTTGTCAGCAAGTCCAGATTTGAGCAGTGAGCGCATTACCTCCCAAGTTTCAAAAACTTTTCTTCCAATTATACCATGAATTGTAATACCCTTAAATATCACATTCTTTGAAAAATCAATTTTAACATCTCCCTCGGGCAAACCAAGAAGTGATATTGTTCCGCCCATTCTTATAACTTCAAATGCGTCCTGATAGGCTTTGTAATTTCCGGACATTTCAAATACAACATCAACACCTGTTCCATTTGTTTCGGATTTTACTGTTTTTATAAATTTTTCTCTTTCTTCTGGTATTGCGACATCAAAGCAGTGATCAGCTCCAAATTTTTTTGCTATTGAAAATCTTTTCTCAACGATTTTTTCGTGCGTTGCTCCTGTTCCAGGTTTTGATGCATCTGTGACGAAAATTTTTGAAGCGCCGCTTATCTTTGCGATTGCGGTTGCCATAAGTCCTTGGACACCGCAACCTAAAATTGCAACAGTTTGCCCCATTAAGTTAACAGATTGAGCAGTATGAACAGCATTTCCAATTGCATCCATAAAGGCAATTATTTCAATGGGTAGTTCTCCATTTTTGAAAAGAATTATGTTCTCGGCTGGGACCTTAACATACTTTGTGAAAACTCCATCTTCGTGGATTCCCTTTATTTTCGTATTTTGGCACACATGTTTTTGACCTATACGGCATTGATGGCATCTTCCGCAGGTTATATGCATTTCAGCCGAGACGGTGAAATTTTCTTTAAGCACATTAATTAAGTCTGGGTCATTTGCGAGTTCATCAATGTTTCTTTTGCCGATGAAGCCAGCAAGTGAAGCGTCCTCATGTGATTTTTCAATTAAAAGACCAGCCAAATGTTTTCTTGCAATGCTCCCAGCGTCAACAATTTTGCCAGCAAATTCATGCCCGACAATAACATAAGGAGTTGGATTTGAAAGCATTTCGTCTTTTAAGGACTGCTTGCTGTTGTAGATTCCGACATCAGTTCCACATATAGCTGATGCTATAACTTCAATTTTTACTTCTCTTGGGTCGGTTATTTCAGGTATTGGGACTTTGGTGAGGGTTAATCCTTTTTCCCAGTCTTTATCAGGTTGGGGAGTTGGTTTGATAATTGCTTTCATGGTGTTGGTCTCGGTTTGCATTTAAGATGTCCTTTTTCTTTTTGTTAAACCGATTTTGTCGGTTTCAGTGTAAATATAAACAAAAGATTTTTTTAGTTCAATTGATGTTGATTTGAAATTTGATAATTTAAATTGCGAAGTTTAAATTTTATCAAAAAGTTTTTACTGTTTCTATGATAAGGAATGCAATTGCGAAACTTGTTCAAAAAGAAGATTTAACTTTTGAAGAAGCGTATTTTGCTATGCGACAGATAATATCGGGGGAAGCTGAACAAGCGCAGATTGCTGGTTTCCTCGTTGGGTTGAGGATGAAGGGGGAAACATCGCACGAGATAGCAGGTTGTGCGAAGGCAATGAGGGAAAAAGCGGTGAAAATTGATTTTGAAGATGAAAATCTCGTGGATACATGTGGGACTGGTGGGGATGAGGTTGGAACTTTTAATATCTCAACTGTTTCAGCTATTGTTGCAAGTTCAGCTGGGGCGAAAGTTGCAAAGCATGGGAATAAAGCTGTATCAAGTAAGTGTGGAAGCGCAGATGTTTTGAGGGAGCTTGGGGTCAATGTGGAGTTAACACCTGAACAGGCGAAAAAATGTCTTGAAGAAATTGGCATAACTTTTTTATTCGCACCGCTTTACCATACTGCCATGAAGTATGCAGCACCTGTAAGGCAAGCGCTTGGAATAAGAACTGTTTTCAATATACTTGGACCGCTTACAAATCCCGCTGGAGCGAAAAGACAAATTCTTGGGGTTTTCTCGGAAAATTTAACCGAAAAAATTGCCCTTGTCTTGAAAGAACTTGGCTCCATTCACGCTCTCATCGTTCACGGCGCTGGCGGAATTGACGAAATCTCAATCGCAGGACATACGAGGGTAACTGAATTAAAAAGTGGTGAGGTGAAAACTTATGAAATTACACCTGAAGATTTTGGGTTAAAAAAGTGGGATTTAAATTTTATTCTTGGTGGTAGTTCAAAGTTGAATGCTGAAATAATAAAACGAGTCCTTGACGGTGAGCAAGGTCCCCATAGGGATGTTACATTGCTTAACTCTGGCGCTGCAATCTATGTTGCTGGGCTTGCAAGTTCAATCTATGATGGCATTAAAATGGCTGAGGAAGCCATAGACTCAGGAAAAGCAAGAAAAAAACTTGAAGATTTAATTAAATTAACAAACAGTTTCACCAAGGTTTGAATTTTATGCTTTTAATAATCTCTCTTTTCCTAATTGCAGGTGGAGTTTTAATTTCTATGTTTGAAACTGCGATTATAACGATTGGTGATGTGAAAAAACTTAGATCTGTATTTCTTGATAAGATTGAAGTTTTAAAGAAAAAACCAGAACATTTTACATTAGCAAGTTTCATTCTTAAAGTATTGTTTTTCGCTCCAGCTCCTGTTTTGCTCGGTATATGGTCTGAGGGCAAGACGCTGTCGCTTTTACTTGTCTTTGTGATTATTTTAATTTCACTTTATCTGTTTCATAAATTCCGGGATTTTTCTGAGAAGAATTCAGAATTTGTGGTAAAAAATTTGTGGTTTTTGCTTTATCCTCTTTTTTTAATTTTTAAAGTATCTTTACTTTTGCCTGCAGGATTTGCTTCAAGGTTGTTAAATAAAAAAGTAAACTTTGCAAAGCGTGAGTTTGAATTTCTAATCAATAGCCTCAAACCGAGCGAGACTTTTGATGAAAATTTTATCATCAAGAATGTCTTTGAGTTTAACGATAAAACCGTCAGGGAAATCATGGTTCCAAGGATGAGGGTTGTCGCACTTGATATAAATGCCCCTCGTGAAAAAGTTGTAAAAGTTGTCCTGAACGAAGGTTACTCACGACTTCCGGTTTACAAAGATACAATTGATAACATAATTGGTGTGGTTTATGCGAAGGATTTAATAAACTATATTGAAGATCCAAATTTATTCGTTCTTTATGACCTTTTGAGACCTGCGTATTTTGTCCCCGAGACGAAGAAGATAAGTGAACTACTTAAGGAATTGCAAAAAAACAAAATTCATATGGCTATCGTCGTTGACGAGTTTGGCGGGTTCAAGGGAATAGTTACGCTTGAAGATATACTTGAAGAAATAGTTGGTGAAATTCACGATGAATATGACAAGGTTGAAAAAAATTATGAAGTGTTAAGCGATGGTTCAATCATCGTTGACTCAGATATGCTTGTGAGCGATTTCAACAGAAGATTTGGTGAGAGCATCCCTGAAGGGTCGGACTATGAGAGCGTGGGTGGATTTGTTTTAAAACTTGCTGGACGAATTCCAAATGAGGGAGAGAAAATCAAATTTAAAAACATCATTTTTGAAGTTGTTAAAAAATCAAACCGAAAGATAATTGAACTAAAAATTACAAAGGAAACCAATGAATTTTCTTGAGAAAATTGTCAAAACGAAGTTATCCGAAATTGAAAGAGCAAAGGAAATTTTGCCTTTAAAGGAATTAAAGAAACTTGCTGGTATTTCAAATTATCAACATCGTAGTTTATACGATTCTTTAAAAAAAGAAGGTGAGATCAAGATAATTGCTGAGATAAAAAAGATGTCGCCATCGGCTGGGAATTTAATTGTTGATGGATTTGACCTAATTTCAATTGCGAAGGAGTATGAGAGCGCTGGAGCAAGTGCGATTTCTGTTTTAACCGATTTTAAATTTTTCGGTGGGAGAAAACAACACCTATCTCAAGTGAAAAGTAATGTTAAAATTTCCGTCTTGAGGAAGGATTTCATAATTGATGAATATCAAATTTATGAAACGAAATATATCGGGGCGGATGCTTTT
Organism: Candidatus Kryptobacter tengchongensis; assembly: GCA_001485605.1. GTDB lineage: Bacteria > Bacteroidota > Ignavibacteria > Kryptoniales > Kryptoniaceae > Kryptonium > Kryptonium tengchongense. The sequence goes on along the minus strand of FAON01000009.1, from coordinate 209,060 downwards.
CTTTTGATTGTTAAGATAATTGATGATGTTCAACTTGAAGACTATCTCTGGCTTGCGAAGGAGATAGGTCTTGATGTCCTTGTTGAAGTTCATGATAAACATGATATAGCACGAGCTTTAAAAATTTCTCCTTATCCAAAGTTGATCGGGATAAATAACAGAGACCTTGAAACATTTCGTGTTGACATCAACAGATCAATTGAGCTTTGTGAGATTCTTCCAGATGATGTTGTGAAGGTTAGTGAGAGTGGAATTAACAGCAGGGAGGATGTTGTTAAAATTTCAAATGCTGGTTTTGATGCGATCCTTGTTGGGGAATCCCTGATGAGAGCGGGAAATAGAATAGGTAAAATTTTTGAGCTTCTTGGTAAAAACTAAATTTTGTATTTTATGTCAGTAATTGTAAAAATTTGTGGGATTACAAATCTTGAGGATGCGGTTAATTCAATAGAAGCAGGGGCTGATATGATTGGATTCGTTTTCTATCAGAAGAGCAAAAGGTATATTGAGCCTGAAAAAGCTGCTTTAATTGTAAGGGAAATTTCTTCTTTTGTTACTTGTGTTGGTGTATTCGTAAATGAAGATGTTGAGGAAATCAAAAAGGTGATTGATCGGACTATGATTGATATGGTTCAGTTAAGCGGTGATGAGAGCCCGGAGGTCTGTGAAAAATTGAGAGAAATTGTCCCGGTTATGAAGTCTTTTAAGGTCAGTGAAAATTTTTCAAGTGATATTTTAAAAAATTTCGCTGTTGATTTTGTCCATCTTGACTCATTTTTAAACGGGGAATATGGTGGCACTGGGAAAACATTTAACTGGGATATGGTTGCTGGATTAAGCGATCAATGGAAAATTATTTTATCTGGTGGATTAGATGCTGATAATGTTAGGGAGGCGATTTTAAAAGTTAAACCTTACGGTGTTGATGTTTCCTCGGGTGTTGAGGAATATCCCGGGAAGAAAAGTTTTGAGAAGGTCAAATCTTTTATTGAAAACGCAAAGAGTGTTAAATTATGAAATCACAACTTCCTGACCCGAGAGGTTACTTTGGGATTTACGGCGGTAAATTTGTGCCGGAGACATTAATTCCAGCTGTTGAAGAGCTTGAGAGATGGTATTTGAGACTTAGAAATGATGAGGGTTTTCAAAAGGAGCTTAATTACTATTTGAGATATTACGCAGGTCGTCCAACTCCGCTTTACTATGCGCGCAGATTAAGTGAGTATCTTGGTGGAGCGAAAATTTATCTTAAGCGTGAAGATCTGTGTCATACAGGGGCTCATAAAATAAACAACACAATTGGTCAGGCATTGCTTGCCAAAAGAATGGGGAAGCGTAGAATAATCGCTGAAACTGGAGCTGGTCAGCATGGCGTTGCGGTTGCAACAGTTTGCGCCTTGTTTGATTTTAAATGTGTGATTTATATGGGTGAAGAAGATATGAGAAGACAAGAAATGAATGTTTTTAGGATGAAATTGCTTGGCGCGGAGGTAAAACCTGTTTCTTCGGGGAGCAAAACTTTGAAGGAAGCAATAAACGAGGCAATTCGTGATTGGGTTACAAATGTTAGAACAACTTTTTACATGATCGGTTCTGTCGTTGGAATGCACCCTTATCCTATGATAGTCAGGGATTTCCAAAGCGTCATAGGGAAGGAAACAAAAGAGCAGATTCTTGAAGTTGAAGGGAGGTTGCCTGATGTTATAATTGCATGTGTTGGGGGTGGAAGCAACGCTATTGGAATTTTTTATCCATTTATTGAGGATGTCCCAAATGTTAAACTAATAGGTGTTGAAGCTGGAGGAAAAGGGCTTGAAACTGGATTACATTCTGCTTCTTTAACCGCGGGAAAACCTGGAGTTTTGCACGGAGCGATGCAATATCTTCTTCAAGATGAAGATGGTCAAATACTTAACACGCACTCAATCTCCGCAGGGCTTGATTACCCCGGTGTTGGACCTGAACATTCTTATCTTAAGGATGCTGGTATTGTTGAATATACCGTTGCAACGGATGATGAAGTCGTTGAGGCATTTTATCTTTTATCAAAGCTTGAGGGTATAATCCCAGCTCTTGAAAGCTCACATGCTGTAGCCCATGCTATAAAAATTGCCCCTAAAATGAGGAAAAGTGAAATTATAATCGTAAATTTATCGGGTCGTGGAGATAAAGACCTTGGGATAGTGATGAGATACTTCAATAAGTAATAAGGAATCAAAGATGGAAACAATATCTGGACTTTTATACAAAGAGGAGCAAGCATTTCCAGCGTGGTTTTATCTTTTGTTCTTCCTTTGGATTCCATTTGTTATCCTCGTTTTTGTTGTTAACCCGGAGCTTCAAGAAAGAAGTGAATTAGTCCTTGCAATTCTTGTGGCATCTCTATTTGAGATTTTACTTATCGGCTTTATAGGTAAGATTACCGTTCTTGTGAAGTGGAATGAGCTTGTGGTGAAAATTGGTTTTTTCGGTAAAACAGTAACAAAGATTAAAAAAGTTGAAATTAAAAATGTTCGGGTGGTTAATGAAAAATTGTGGAAGAAATACGGTGGATGGGGAATAAAAGCGAACTTTGGGGTGATTGCTTATGTTTATTCAAATGGCGGTGGAGTTGAGATTGAATTAGGGGAAGATTACTATAGAAAGGGTTTGTCTAAACTTATGAAGTTTCAAAAACTCATACTCTCAAGCAAAAATCCAGAACGCCTTGCGAATGCTATAATGTCAATGAGTTAAAAAATAAAGCGACCTTTGCCATGTTTCAAGCGGAGAAGGCACTTATAATTTTGCCAGCGAAGTTAGATAGTTTAAAGGTTGATGATAGTTTTTCTTTTGATGAGAAACTTGAGATTTATAAGGCACTGCTTCACGACACAACCGATTATTATGTTCAGAAAAGCCGAAACACAAATGTTTATGTTTATTTTCCTGATTATGAAACTTGTGATCTTTTAATTCAAGTTTTTCCACTTCGTGTAAAGGCGTCTATCTTTGAAGGTAATGGCAATATCTATTTTGAAAGCATAGCCAGAGCATTTAAAGATGAGCGCAGGTTTGTTGTGTTGCTTGAGATTTCAAGTTTTATTTATCCGGTTCCATGGATAAACAATGCTTATGAGGTCATGACGCATAAATATGATGTAATTGTTACATCAATTTACAAGGATAATCCCAATAAATTGATAGGCTTGAAAAAATTGCATGAAAAGTTTTTGTTAGGTCTTGAGAATGAATGTGATGAACTTAACATATTAAGGCTGGCAAGTGAGATTGATGTTCTCTATGTTCCTTTGAAAAGGCTTGATTATGCGTTTGATGTTGAGTCGTTGAAGAGAGTTTTTTCACAGGTGATAAGTTCGGTCAAGAGTGATGAGTTCAAAAGAACCAGATCGGCAATTTTAAATCTTTTAAAGAAAAGAAAAATAACCGTTTTTGATTGAATGAGGGTAGGGATTTTTGGCGGGACATTTAATCCGCCACATATTGGTCATTTAATTGTTGCGGAATTTATAAGGGAGGAAGCCAAACTTAACAAAATTATTTTCGTTCCCTGCGCAATCCCACCGCACAAACAAAATCAGGGATATCTATCGCAAATCGCAAGCCCGCACCACAGATTTGAAATGGTTAAAATAGCGGTAAAGAATAACCCTTTTTTTGAAGTTTCTGACATTGAGATAAAACGTGGCGGGGTTTCTTATACAGTTGAAACAGTAAGTTACTTTGTTGAGAGGTTTCCAACTTACACTTTCTATCTTCTCATCGGGGCTGATCAATTCAGGGAACTTCACACTTGGAAAGATCCAGATGAAATTGTTAAAAGGGTTCGTCTTATTGTTTTCAATCGCTATGGCTATGCTATCCCAGAGTCTAAATTTTCACAATTTGCGGATTTTATCACAATACCAAATATAGATGTCTCGGCGTCAGCAATAAGAAGCAGGGTGAGGTCTGGAAAATCAATAAGATATCTTGTTCCAGCTGAAGTTGAAGAATATATTTATGCAAAAGGTCTATATAGATGAATCAAACAGATATAAAAAATCTAAACCCCTGCTCTGGAAACCTGATGAATTGCCCTTGCCAGGTTTCAATTATGAGAAAATATCTTACAAATGAAAATTTTTTTAATGGGGGAAATCGTGCGATGAAACTTTCGCCGTCACCAAACAATGGCGATGGAAACCAGTTTCCATTTTTTTCAAAATACATTATGCCCTTTTTTAATCCGGATATTTCCAACTCGATTTTCAACTCCCATAATTTTATCTTACCCTTTTTTCCTCTCACAATTTTAAGGCTTTTAACGGGTTTTTCAATCTTAATTTCTTGAAATTCCACAATGTTAATTCTCTGTTCTAACAAATTCTCGTTTTGCTTTAGTTCTTCGTGAGGGGTGAAATTTTTATTGAAGAAACCATTTTTATCGTTGCCTCTAAAATTATTCCATTCTGATTTTTTACCTTTAGTGGGCAGGATCAAGATATCTCCATCCATGGTGCATATAATTATCTCAATTAATCCATCTCCATCAATATCCGCTGCAATTGGTGATGATACGATTGATGAGGCGATTTTCTTTTTAAAATTAACTTTTTCCGAAAGAATCCATAAGTTTCCAAAGTAATCACAAGCAATTATTTCTTGTATCTCATTTCCGTCTATATCGGCAACAATTGGGGATGCCCAGAAGATTGTTTTTATGTCACGGGCAAAATTTTTTAAACCGTCAACTGTAAAAATATACACTGAATCTGAACAAACTATGAATTCCAAGTTATCATCGTTATCAACATCGCATATAGCAGGTGAGGATACTGTAAAACTTTTCAATTTAACAGGAAAGGGTTGGATGTTGAAGCCTTTTTCATTTAGTAGATTAATGGAGTTTGAAATAGATATGATTTCAGGTTTTCCATCCGCATTTAAATCACAAACAGCAGGAGATGACCAGATTATGTGGTTTAAATTCGTTTTCCATTTGCATTTGAGATTTTTTCCATCAATCCTGTAAAGATTTTCATCCCATGAGCCGATCACAATATCAAATGAACCATCATCGTTGGGAAATAAAGCGGGTGAAGAAGATACAAATCCGTTCGTTTGAAAGTGATTTGCATTTAAAATTTCTCCATCATCATTTAACTTAATTATGTAGACTCTGCCATCATCTGAGCCGAATATTACTTCTGCAAATCCGTCAAGGTCAATGTCGTAAATAATTGGTGAGCTAAAAATATCACCGTGAGTTTTGAATTTAAACGAGCGTTTTATATCATCAAGGATAAAAAAGTAAAGGTTATCGTCATCTGAGCCTGTGATTAAAATTTTATTTTTACTGATTTTACTTTTGAATATAGCTGGTGTGGAAGCGCAAGGTTTTTGAGTTTCAAGGGTGAGGATGGGTTTTTGGGTGGATTTTAAATCAAAGATGTAAATTTTATCTGCCGTTATGATCAATTCATCTTCACCGTCTTCATTTATATCGTAAGCAACGGGGCTTGCAGTTATGGGAAAGTTTATGTTGAATTTAATTTCATTTTTCATATCCTTTCGAATATGACGATAATTCTCTCGCCAAGATAGTTGAAGGGGAAACGATGATTGATGAGATTTTCAAGTTTTTGGAGCAATTTAAATAATTTTTCGGGCAATCGTTCTTGAGGTTTTAAGTAAGCAGGCGGAAGCAAAAACGGTAGGGCATAAACTTTCTTTATGACAAAATAACTTTTGGAAAACCTTTTTATATCATTCAATGAGTAAAACCTTGCGATAACATCGTATTCTTTACCATTAAGTGTGATGTGTCCCCATCCATTTAATCGTTTTTTCAGATAATTAGTTATTCCAAACAGGAAAAAGAGGAAATCTCCCCAATACCAGCGATTTATAAACGAAGCGATGAAAAGCGAACCTGGCTTAAGAATTGAGTGAAGCTTTTGAAAGAATGAAGATACATTTGTCATGCAATTTATAACACCGAAAGATGAATAAGCGCCGTCAAATTTAATTTTGAATGAATCAATGTATTCAGCAGGTAGATTTATTACTTGTGCGTTTGAGCCAACCTTCGTCTTGGCGACTTTTAGCATTTCAAATGATACATCTGTGAGAACAACTTTACAACCGTGTTTTATCATTTCTTTAGCTTCAATCCCAGTTCCACAGCCAATTTCAATGAGGGTTTGACCAGGACGGAAATATGTTTTGAGAATGTTTAAATTCGTATTCCTTAGATATTCTTCGTGTCTTCTATTCTCGTCGTAAATAGGGGCATATAAATCCCAGAAAGATTTATGTTTTATAATTTCTTCCATCATCTTCCCTCGGCTGGTTGAAATTGAATTACATTTGATCTTGAAGCTTTTGCAAGTAAATTAACGATTGCTTTTGAAAGGATAAGTTCGGCTTTATTTTTTAATTTTTCAATTAACTTTGCCTTTTTCCCAGCTTTAAACCATGCATCTTTCCATTCCCTGTTGAACCATCTTATAACCCATCGGTAAAAAGTTGTGTTATACTTTTCACGCTTGAACAGAAGTTTATTTTCAGCAGTGTAATCCCAATCAAGCATCCATTCTTGTGAATCAAACATCAACCTATCACGAACTTGCTCATAAAATTTTGTCCCAGGCAGAGGATAAGCAATTGTTGTGCTGAATTCGTCTGGCAATGTTTCTCTTAAAATTTTAGCGGTTAACTTTAAATCTTCAATATCTTCTCCTGGATAACCCACCATCATGAAGAAATATGTCTTGATTCCAAATTTTTTGCAAAGTTCAGATGCCTTATAGATTTGTTGTATGGTTATTCCTTTTTCCATTGCGTCAAGAACTTTTTGAGAGCCTGACTCCACGCCAAGATAAATTTTCTCACAACCCATATCTTTTAATGCTTTCAGCATGTCTTCAGAGACAAGGTTTACTCGTGTAAGGCATTCAAAGGGTATAGTAGCGTTCCTATTTAATACTTCCTCACTCCATTTTAAAACCCAATTTTTTTGAACCCCCGTTATATCATCAACTACACGGATGAAATCTGGAGAGTAGGTTTCTTTTAAATGTTTCATTTCATCAGCGGAATTTTCAGGGGTTCGGATTCTATATTTTCTTCCGAAAACTGCCTTTTGACACCATGAACAATGATATGGACAACCTCTGCTGTTTATTATGGTGAGTGACCAATATCCATGTTTCTTTTTCCATGCCCTTCTGTAATCATCCATATCAACTAAGTCTCTTGCTGGGAATGGAATTGAGTCAAGGTCTTTGATAAGTTCTCTATGTCCCGTTGAAATTATATTTCCATTTTCATCTCTTAACCTCAAGCCAGCAATTTCCCTGATATCATCTGGATGATCACTCCTTTTAAAATAGAAATTTGCAAGTTCCAGCATTGTAATTTCACCTTCATCAAATACAACGGCATCAACAGGGAAAGAGTTATTTGTTCCTTTGTAAAGAAGATATCTTTCTGGCAAGGCTGTTGGATCTGGACCCCCGAGGATAACTTTTGCGCCATATCTGTGAGCTATATCTGCAATTATCAAAGCGTTTCTTCGTATCGTTATTAAAGATGTGATCCCAACAATTTTTGGTTTCTTTTTTCGCATATAGTCTTCAAATTCATCAAAATCTTTTCTAAATGTACAATCAAACAATTCAACTTCATAACCGTTGTTCCTCAAGACCGAGGCAAGATACATTAATCCAAGAGGAAAATAAGGGGTCATAATTTTCTTCTCAACGGGGTCTTTCTCAATAAAGAGGGGATTAACTAAAGTTATATCTATAGCCATTGATGATTTTTCAGTTTTAATTTTAAAAGTAAATAAGTTTGCTTATTTCTCTTTGTAGTAAAAAGCCGACGGATTGAACAGTTTTAATGGTGAAAACTTTTAATTAACCGAAGAAGACCTCTGCTATTTCAAACAATTCAGGATTAACTGTTTTCAATCCTCCCACGACTTCATAAAGTTCAACTTCTGTAATTTCGTTTCCTTGAAGAGCCGTCATAACCCCGAATCTTCCCTCATTTATCAATTCAATAGCTTTTACACCAAATCTTGTTGCAAGTATTCTATCAAAAGCAGTTGGTGAGCCACCTCGCTGTATATGTCCAAGGATTGTTGCTCTTGCTTCCATCCCTGTTCTTTTTTCAATTTGGTCTGCTACGAGGTTCCCAATTCCACCAAGGCGAACATGCCCGAACTCATCAACTCTTAAATCTTGGACGATAAGTGTCCCATCTTTATCAACCTGTTCTTCAACTTTGAATTTTGCTCCTTCAGCCACAACGACTATGCTGAAATTTTTCCCGCGGGCGTGTCTTTTCTCAATTATTTTGCATACCTGATCAATGTCAAACGGTTTTTCAGGTATTAAAATTACATCTGCCCCACCGGCAAGCCCCGAATATAATGCGATCCACCCTGTGTGACGACCCATAACTTCAACAACTGCAACGCGGTTGTGGCTTTCTGCGGTTGTATGTACTCTATCAATTGCTTCCATAGCAATGTTGACGGCGGTATCAAACCCGATTGAATAATCTGTTCCCCTTACATCGTTATCAATTGTTTTTGGTATTCCAACCACATTTACCCCTGCTTTGTAAAGTTTATAAGCAACGCTTAAGGTGTCTTCACCACCGATTGCAACGAGTGCATCAATTTTTTCTTTTTCAAGGTTCTCAAGAATTTTTTTCTCGCCATCCGAGTGTTTATATGGATTGGTTCTTGATGTCCCGAGTATTGTTCCACCTCTTGGTAAAATTCCAGATATATTGTTAAGGTCAAGTGGAATGATGTCAAGGCTCATTAATCCTTTCCATCCATTTTTAATTCCAACCACTTGGTGACCAGAGGCAAGGGCTTTGCGAACTACAGACCTTATAGCTGCGTTCAAACCTGGGCAATCTCCACCCCCTGTTAAGATTCCAATTTTCATTTTTGAATTCACCTCCTAAGTTAGATAATTTCTTTTAATTTGATTTCAAGTTTTTGATATTCTTCAGGCTTTGTAATTCTCATAATCGGGTTTCCTTCTTTATCAAACAAAATTACAACTGGAACATCAAGTATCAGATAACTTTCGGCTATTTTGTAATCTTTGATCACATTAAAATTTAAAACCTTAACACTACCCTTAAAATCGTTTTTTATTTTATCAATGATTGAACTCATCGCTTTACAGGATGAATTATCAATCCAGAAAAAGACAACTGTTGGTTTTCCGTTTATAAACTCAGGCAAAAGTTTCTTTTTTCTCTGGTTTATATTGGCTATAAACCAAATCCCAGCAACAAAAATGAACATAGAAACAATTATTAGCAAAGCGCTTATCAATTTTAAGGCAAAATTTGTTCTCAAAATTATTAACTAAAGCAAAACTATTTTCGTTTCAAAATTATAAAACTACGAGTTTATAGTCAAGAAAAATTTGAATTGTTTTGCAGAGTCTGGCAAGTTTCCTTATCGCACCTGATAATTTGAATTTTGTTTAAATGGTTAAGTTTATTAATTTTTAATCAAAATTTTTCCAAGTGAAAATATGAAATCGGAGGCAATTTTTATAGATATCCCCGGACCTTCAAGTTATGAAGAGGTTTGGAGGTTGCAGAAGCAATTTCATAAGATGAGAGTAAAGGAGATCTTGAGTGATATTTTGCTCTTCACTGAACATGAGCATATCTACACAATAGGGAAAGCTGGGGATGAACGGGATTTAAAAATTAGCGAAGAACTATTAAAACATCTTGGAGTGAAAGTTCTTAAAATTGATCGCGGTGGAAAGATAACCTATCACGGACCGGGACAAATTGTTGGGTATCCAATCTTTCATCTGGAAAAAATGAAGATTGATATTCACACCTATTTAAGAAGAATTGAGGAAGTTATAATTTTAACACTATCTGACTTTGGGATAAAAGGACAAAGGAAGAATGGTTTGACAGGTGTTTGGGTCGGGGATGAGAAAATTGCGTCAATAGGAATCAAAGTAAGTCAGTGGGTTACGATGCATGGATTTGCTTTAAATGTTAATACTGATTTGAGGTATTTTGACTTTATTTTTCCATGTGGGTTAAAGGATGTTAGCATGACATCAATGAAAAAATTGCTTGGGCGGGAGGTTGATATGAGTGAGGTGAAAAAAAGTTTAAAAGAAAAATTTGAGACTGTTTTTTCATTAAAATTTGTTCAAAGTTGTTTAGAAATCTTTGAAAAGAAAATGGAAATTTTTTAAAATAAGGGAAAACAAAAAGAGAATTAACCATGCCAAAGAATTTGACCAAACAGGTCAATCGTGGTAGTGAATTTGAAACGGGGCTTGAATCTGTTGTTGAAATAAAGCCTGATGTGTTGGTTCAGGCATTGAAGTCAATGTATGTAGCAAGACAGATAGATAATAAAGCGATGACTCTTTTAAAGCAAGGAAAGGTTTTCTTTCATATTGGTGTATCCGGACATGAGGCAATCCAAGTGGCAAGTGCAATGAACTTTCGCCCTGGATATGATTGGTTTTATCCTTACTATAGAGATTGGGCATTTGTTTATCAACTTGGGGTTACGCTTGAGGAACTTTTTTATAGTGTTTTTGGCAGAGCAAATTGCCCTGCAACAGGTGGGAGGCAAATGCCAGCTCATTTTGGAAAGAAAGAATTGAGGATTATTACACAATCAAGTCCGACGGGAACCCAGTATCTTCAGGCGGTTGGAACAGCAATGGGGTGTGTGAGGGATGGGACAGATGAGGTTGTTTATGTTTCGGGTGGAGATGGTTCAACAAGTGAAGGTGAATTTCATGAAGCGTTGAACTGGGCAAGCAAGGATAAATTGCCCGTCATCTTCGTTATTCAAAATAACAAATATGCTATATCTGTGCCAATATACGAGCAAACGGCTGGCGCATCAGTTGCGAAAATTGGGCAAGGATTTTTTGGGCTTGAAGTTTATGAAATTGATGGAACCGATTTCGTTCAAAGTTATCAAACTGTTAAAAAAGCAGTGGAAAGAGCCCGTGCTGGACTCGGTCCTACAATGATAGTTGCAAATGTAGTAAGATTAATTCCACATTCATCTTCGGATGATCATAGAAAATATAGAACCCCTGAAGAGCTTGAGCAGGAAAGATCAAGTGACCCAATTTTGAAGATGGAAAGTCTCTTGTTGAAAGAGGGGATTTTGACAAGAGAAGAAATAGATGGAATTTATTCAGAGCTTGATGCAGAAATTGATAAGGCAATTGAAGTTGCTGAGAAGAAACCCTACGCAAGTTCTGATACGGTAATGCTTCATGTTTATGCTCATGAGGATACAAGAAAGTTAAATTATGAAGCTACAATTCCATCAGGAAAGCCAATAGTTATGGTTGATGCGATAAATCACGCACTGCATGAGGAGATGGAGCTAAACCCCAAAATGGTGGTATATGGTGAAGATATTGCTGATCCCAAAGGTGGTGTTTTCACAGCAACGAAAGGATTAACAACGAAGTTTGGCAAAGATAGAGCTTTTAATTCACCGCTTGCTGAAGCAAGTATCGTTGGAACCGCAATTGGACTTGCGGTGAAAGGATATAAACCTGTTGTTGAAATTCAGTTTGGTGATTACATTTGGCCTGCGATGACTCAGATAAGGGATGAACTTGCTACATTTAGATATAGATCAAATGGTAGCTGGTCGGCGCCAGTTGTGATAAGGGTTCCTGTTGGCGGATACATTCACGGTGGGCATTATCATAGTCAAAACATTGAAGGATTTTTCGCTCATCTTCCGGGAATTTTCATTGCTTACCCATCAAATGCAGCTGATGCAAAAGGACTTTTGAAAACTGCATGTCGTATTGAAGACCCGGTTCTTTTCCTTGAACATAAAGCACTCTATCGCTCTCCTCAAGCAATGTCCCCTGAGCCAGATAAAGATTATTTATTACCCTTCGGTAAGGCTCAAATTAAGAAAGTTGGTAAGGATGCAACAATTGTAACTTGGGGGTTGATGGTTTATAAATCGCTTGAAGCGGTGAAAATTGTTGAACAAAAATACGGTGTTGAGATTGAAGTAATTGATATTAGAACAATAAATCCACTTGATAAAGAGACGATTTTAAATTCTGTTAAGAAGACAAGCAAGGTTTTAATAGTTCATGAAGATACATTGACAGCCGGGTTCGGGGCTGAAATTTCTGCAATCATAGCAGAAGAAGCATTTGAATATCTTGATAGTCCAATTAAAAGAGTTGCAGGTCTTGATATTCCTGGAATTCCCTATGCACCAACGCTTGAAGATGCAGCTCTTCCTCAAACCAGTTGGATTGTTAGAGCTCTTGAAGAATTGATAAGATATTAAAAAATTAACATGGTGATTTTAAATGCTGGTTATAACTATTCCAAAACCACTGAGAGAAAAACTTGGTGATAAAGCTTCAGATTCACTTGTTGAGTTGTTAAATAAAGTTTATCAAACGACAAGAGAAGATATAGTTGAGGTATCGCTTGATAAGTTTGAGAAGAAACTTGTATCTGAAACCTCGCAATTAGATAAGAAAATTACAGGTGAAATTTTGCGCCTGGAACAAAGGTTAATTGAGGAAGTAACAAGATTAGAACAAAAGATAGCTGAGACAGAGGCAAAATTAGATAAGAGGATAACAGAGGAGGTGACCAGGTTGGAGCAGAAGATAGCCGAGACAGAGATGAAGTTAGATAAGAGAATAACAGAGGAGGTGACCAGGCTGGAGCAGAAGATAGCCGAGACAGAGGCGAAGTTAGATAAGAGGATAACAGAGGAGGTGACCAGGCTTGAGCAGAAGATAGCTGAGACAGAGATGAAGTTAGATAAGAGGATAACAGAGGAGGTGACCAGGCTTGAGCAGAAGATAGCTGAGACAGAGGCGAAATTAGATAAGAGGATAACAGAGGAGGTGACCAGGCTTGAGCAGAAGATAGCCGAGACAGAGGCGAAGTTAGATAAGAGGATAACAGAGGAGGTAGCCAGGCTGGAGCAGAAGATAACTGATGAGGTATCAAAGTTGCGAGTTGAAATGGCGAGTTATCATGCACGGCTTATACGATGGATGTTTATTTTTTGGATTGGACAAATAGGAGCTTTAATTGGGATTTTGCTTGCTTTTTTCAAATGAAAACAAAATTTCGGAGATAAAATGAAGGTGGAAGTCATAATGCCAAAGATGGGGGAAAGCTTACAAGAGGGAACAATACTCAAATGGCATAAAAAACCAGGAGATAGGGTTAAAAGAGATGAAATTTTGCTTGAGATAAGCACTGACAAGGTTGATACCGAAATACCTTCGCCTGCGGATGGAATTTTAACCGAAATTTTATATAAAGAAAATGAAACAATCCCCGTCGGCACTGTGATTGCATATATAGAAACGGAAATATCTGAAGTTGAAGTAAAAACAGGAGAAAAAAAGGAAGAAATTAAAGTAGAGGGGGGAAGGGAAATCAAAAGAGGTGAGGAATTCCCAAGTTTTATTTCTGAAGAAATTCCAGTTAAAACGAAAAGATTTTATTCGCCTGTCGTCAGAGAGATTGCAAGGCGTGAGGGAATCTCACTTGAGGAGCTTGAGAAGATACCCGGCACAGGTTATGGTGGAAGGTTAACAAAAAATGACTTATTAAATTACATTGAAGCAAAAAGGAAAAAAGTTGAAGTTAGACCAGCGGTCGTTGAGGAGGTGGAAGAGATAAAACCGCCAGTGGCAAAGCCAGAATTTTACCCAGAGGGAAAAGTTGAGATAATTGAGATGAGCCATGTTGTTAAAGCAATGGCTGAACATATGCTAAGAAGTGTGAAAACATCTCCACATGTTTCTGCGATTTCTGAATGTGATATGACGGAGATCATGAACTTTATTGATAGGTATGCAGATGAATTTCAAAAAAGGGAAGGATTTAAACTCACTCTTACACCATTTATCGTTGATGCAGTCGTTAAAGCTTTAAAGGAGTTTCCGCTTATAAATAGCAGTGTTGAGGGTGATAAGATAATTGTAAAGAAATATATAAACATTGGAATTGCGGTTGCAACGGATTATGGTTTAATAGTTCCAGTAGTTAAAAATGCTGATGAAAAAAACTTTATTGGACTCGCAAGATCTGTCAATGAGATCGTCATGAAGGCGAGAAATAAAAAGTTAACACCTGATGACATCCAAGGTGGAACATTTAGCATCACAAATTATGGGGTTTTTGGAAATATCATTGGAACTCCAATCATAAATCAACCACAGGTTGCGATTCTTGGTGTTGGTGCTGTTAAAAAGCGTCCTGTAGTTATAACAAAAGATGGGGTTGATTATATCGCAATTCGCTCAATGGCATTTTTAACGCTTTCGTTTGACCATAGAATCATTGATGGAGCACTTGGAGGTAGGTTTCTTGAAAGGGTCGTCTATTATCTTGAAAATTTTGACTTCAAAGGGATAATCTAAACAAAAATCTGAAAAGAAAATGAGAAGGTTTTTATTGAGTTTGTTAATTGTGTTTTCATTTGCCTGTGCGCAGAAGGAGAACCAGGATAATAAAAAAGTTGATTATTTAAAACTTCATTATGATGCAATAGTTGCAGATACTCATAACGATGTTCTTTTGAGGGCGATGAATGGGGAGGATATAACAGTTGAAACGAGAAATGGGCATAGTGATCTTGTCAGATTGAAAAAAGGTGGTGTTGATGTACAAGTTTTTGCTGTTTGGGTTGACCCAGTTGCGTTTGAAAAGAATGCTTTTAAAAGGGCAAATGATATGATTGACACATTATATTCAATTGTTAAAAGAAATAGCGATAAAATTGCTATTGTCGTAAATTCAGCAGAGCTTGAAAAGGCACTAAGTCAGGGTAAAATTTGTGCTGTAATAGGCGTTGAGGGCGGACACGCGATTGAAAACAGCATTGAAAAACTTGAACAGCTTTACAACCGTGGTGTAAGATATCTTGGGCTAACATGGAACAATAGCACCGATTGGGCAAGCTCTGGATATGATGAGACAACGAATCCGAGCAAATTGAAGATAATAGGTTTAAGTGAATTTGGGAAAAAAGTTATTGAGAAGATGAACGAACTTGGGATGATAGTTGATGTTTCTCATCTCGGGGAACAAGCTTTTTGGGAAGTTATAAAAACGACAAAAAAACCAGTTATAGCATCTCATTCAAGCGTTTATAATCTCTGTCCGCATTACAGAAATTTGAAAGACGAACAAATCAAGGCAATTGCGCAGACAGGTGGAGTTGTTTTTGTTAATTTCTATGCGGAGTATATTGATTCAACATTTACCACAAAGCGAACAGAACTTGAGAAGAAATACAAAGCGCAATTTGATTCAATAAGAGTTCTGTACGAGCATAATCAGCAGGCGTATCGTAGAGCAAGGCGTCAACTTATGTTAAAAATATCCGAAGAATTGCGACCACCTCTTGATGTTTTAATTGACCACATTGATTACATTGCTAAGCTTGTTGGAGTTGATCATGTAGGGCTTGGCTCTGATTTTGATGGGATAAGCATCACCCCGCTTGAAATGGATGATGTCACATTTCTTCCCAACATAACTAAAAAACTCCTTGAGAGAGGATATTCAATTGAAGATGTTAGGAAGATTCTCGGTGGGAATTTTATGAGGGTTTTCAAACAGGTATGCGGTTGAAAGGTTTAAAACAAAAATTTGGGGAAAAATGAGAACTTTAAAAATTTTACTTTTAACTTTATTTGCTGTTTCTCTATCTCTTTCACAGGATTATGATTTGCTTCCACCTTCTTTTTTCAAGGCAAACAGAGAGGAACTGATGAAGCAAATTGGTAATGAAGCGATCGCAATTTTTTATTCAAATTCTTTAAAAACACGCTCAAACGATGTTGAATACAGATTTAAACAAGATAACAATTTCTTTTATCTGACGGGACTTGAAGAGCCAGATGCGGTGCTCGTTCTTGTTCCTGTTGGTTTTGCTCCTTCGGTTTTAAAGCTTGCCACGAGAGCTACGGGGAAATACTACGATGTTACGCTTGATACCATAAAATCGGATTTCAAAATTCGCGAAGTTTTGTTTTTAAAGGAGCGAGACTCTCTTCGTGAGGTATGGACGGGGCGAACGCTTGGAACAAAAGGAGCTATGGAAAAACTTGGAATTCAGCTTGCTTTACCGATTGAGGAGTTTAAAAATGTTATACGGTCAATAATTTTTAGTTCAAGAGCGAAAACAATTTATTTCCCATATCCCGCTGGATGTTTTGAGGGGACATTGAAAGATATTATAGAAGTACTTGAATCTATAGTGAGCTCACAGCGAGGTAGATTACAATTTGCCGACCCTTCGTTTATCCTTGCCAAAATGAGAATGGTTAAAAAACCGGAGGAAATAAAACTTATTCAAAAAGCAGTGGATATAACCGTCAAAGCACACCGTCAGGTTATGATGTCGTGTGAGCCGGGGATGTATGAATATGAAATTCAAGCGATAGCTGAATATGTTTTTACAAAACTTGGTGCTGAATATCCAGCCTTTCCATCAATAATTGCTTCTGGTGAAAATTCAGTTATACTTCATTATAGTTCAAACCGGAAGAAAATCAGCGATGGAGATTTAATTGTGGTTGATATCGGGGCTGAATATCACAACTATTGTGCAGATGTAACGAGAACAATTCCTGCAAGTGGAAGATTTACACCAGAGCAAAGGGAGGTATATGAAATTGTTCTCAAAGCGCAGGAAGAAACAATAAAATTAGTTCGCCCTGGGGTTAGCTTTATTGACCTTCAATTAAAGGCGACTGAAATCATTGCCGAAGGTTTGCTAAAGCTTGGAATCATCAAAGATAAAAATGAAGCACGAAAATATTTTATGCATGGTGTGACGCACCATCTTGGTCTTGATGTCCATGATGTCGGGGTTCCGGGAAACCTTGAACCCGGGATGGTTATAACAATTGAGCCAGGAATTTATATACCAGCCGGGGCTGATTGCGATCCCAAGTATTGGAACATTGGAGTTAGAATTGAAGATGACATTTTGGTTACTAAGGATGGTTATGCTGTCCTTTCATCTGGGGCACCGAAAACTATTGATGAAATAGAGCGATTAATGAAGAGAAGAGGAATAGGAAATGAACCTATTGATTGATTTACAATAATTTTCTGGCTTGCTTTTTTGAATTTTGTGGTTTATATTTGAGTGCATTTTGAAAAATAAAATCTCTGCTTATAATGAAACCGCTTTATTTGATAATGCCAGATGGAACAGTAAAACAGATTAACCCATTCACGGAGAGCGAGGTTTGGTCGGTGCCCGGGAGAAATAATAAACCGATAACAAATGAAATCCCCGAAACAGCTAAACCACTTGAAGTCCATCAACCCGAGGATTATTGTTCCTTTTGCCAGAAAAGGTATTATGAGGTTCCCCCCGAAAAATCACGACTTGTGAAATTACCTGATGGAAGTTATAAACGAATAGATTATCTCCCACCTGATAGATATTTTGAAAGTGTGGCTGAGTTTAGAAGGGTCGGAAATCTTTTTGAAATTGTTACGCTTGATTACTGGAGAAAAAATTATGAATATAAATTCACCAAAGAAAAGGAAGAATGGAAAAAATCATATCTTGAAAATCCTGCTGGGCTCAAGCATGTGCTTGAACTAATTAATTATAAGTTGCGAATGATGGGAAAAACGCCTGATGAGATAAACTCAATATCGGCGGATGAAAAATTGAAACTTTCGGATAGTTTTTTTGGTGGTTGTCATGAACTTATCATTGCAAAACGGCATTATATTGAATCTGCGAAGTGGACAAGTGACTTGTGCTCATCTGGGGAGTTGACGCAAGAGGAACATTATTACTACTTCAAATTTACAATTGATGCGATGGTTGATATAATGAACTCAAATCGTTATGTCAGATATATTGCTGTTTTCCAAAACTGGCTCAGACCTGCTGGCGCTTCATTTGACCATCTCCATAAACAACTTGTTGGTCTTGATGATTGGGGTGCAACGATAGAAAGGCAAATAGCTATGGTGAGGGAAAATCCAAATGTTTATAACGAATATGCTGTGAATTTTGCTGGGTATCATAATCTTGTTTTTGCTGAAAACGAAAATGCTGTCGCTTTTGCTGGATTTGGTCATCGTTTTCCAACCATTGCTATTTATTCAAAATCAAAAGCAGGGAGACCATTTGAATTGAGCGAAAAGGAGCTTCGTGATATGAGTGATCTTGTCCACGCTATCCATGCTGCAATGGGAAATCAAATTCCATGCAACGAGGAATGGTATTATACACCTTTTGACTCAGTTTACAAAATGCCATGGCATGTGCTGATAAAATGGAGGATAAATGTCCCAGCTGGCTTTGAGGGTGGAACAAACATTTATATAAATCCAATCACACCAGTTGAGCTAAGAGATAAACTTGTCCCGCGATTGTTTGAGTTGAGAGACAGGGGTAAAATTTCAAATCTTTTAATTGCCGAAGAGTGTAAAGTTGAACCAAATCCGTTGAAATATTATTTACATTGATGGTGCTTTACGAGAATTTAAAATTTTTTTTAATTTTAAGCTCATGGCTTTAAGGCGAGTTCCTAATCTTGTTTATAGTGATGGGAAGGGGAATATCTACGATGTGCCAGATATTGAGATGGCGGGGCGAACAGGAACTGATTTTGTTAGAATAAATCCCGAAGATTTGATCGTGCTTCCAGAGGGGAGTCAGCTATTTGAACTTCCAGGACGAAAACCCGTTGGATTTGATAGAAAAACTGGGGAAATTGTTACATTTGAAGAAGGCTGGGCTGTTGCTGCTTTCATTGCTCCAGCTCATACACAGTTATTTTTATCATCTTATAAGAAAGAAAATAAAGCACCAATACTTCCACTTTTCGCTTACACCGCTGTTGGATGGCTTAATGGCAAATTTTATGTTCCAGCTGTTAGAGTTGACCCAGATAAAAGACAGGATTGCGATCAATTTGACCATAATCTTGTTATAAAGAATGTTAAAAGAAAATTAAAACAGCATCCTCAAAACCGTCTTATTCATCATCTTGGTGAAAATTGCGCTTTGAGATATCTTTGTCCTGCTGCAAGAAATTATTTCCTTGGTAGGTGGGAAGCACCAATCCCAACTTCCCCGGGATGTAATGCGAACTGTATTGGCTGTATATCTTATCAACCCGAAGAAAGCGGTATCCCAAGCACACAAAATAGGTTAACATTTATCCCAACTGTTGAAGAAATTGTTGAAGTTGCAGTCCCACATCTTGAAAACGCACCGCGAGCCGTTGTCAGCTTTGGTCAAGGTTGTGAAGGAGAACCACTCCTTGTGTGGGAAATAATCAGAGATGCGATAAAAGAAATAAGAAAGAAAACAAAGAAAGGGATTATTAACATCAACACAAATGCAAGCAAGCCAGAGGCAATTGAAGAACTATGTAAGGCTGGATTAAATAGCATACGTGTCAGCATGAATAGCGTAATCCCAGAAATTTACAATAGATATTACAGACCGAACAATTACACATTTAACGATGTGCTTGAATCAATAAAAACTGCAAGAAAATTTAATTGTTGGGTTTCAATAAACTATTTCGTTTTCCCTGGATTGACTGATTGGGTGGAGGAATATCAGATGTTGAGGAATTTTATAAGAGAAACAAACATATCAATGATACAATGGCGCAATTTTAATATAGATCCCGATTGGTATATTGAGTTAATTGGAGTTGATGGGGGTGCTGAAAAACTTGGAGTTAAAAATGTTATGAAGCTTTTAAAGGATGAATTCCCTCATCTTGCTTATGGATATTTTAACCCACCGCTTGAGGTTATAAGAAAGTATCTATTAACTCACCCCCTTTGATTCCCCCTCTCTAAGTTCTTTTAGAGAGGGGAAGGGTTGAGGAAATTTTCAACTCACCCCCTTTAAGTTTCCCCCTCTCTAAATTCTTAGAGAGGGGGGCAGGGGGGTGAGTCAATCTTTTTCCCTCTTTAAATTTTTAGAGAGTGGGATAGGGGGTGAGTCAATCACTTAGCACGCTTGTGCTCTCTGGCCAACGGCACTTGCCTTGTCATTGCGAGGGAACATAGTCCCTGAAGCAATCTCTATTTCAACTCACCCCCTTTAAGTTCCCCCTCTCTAAATTTTTAGAGAGTGGGACACAGGGGGTGAGTCAATCTTTTCCCTTCTCTAAATTTTTAGAGAGGGGGGCAGGGGGGTGAGTCAATCTTTTTCCCTCTTTAAATTTTTAGAGAGTGGGATAGGGGGTGAGTCAATCTTTTACTTCCTCTCCAAATTTTTAGAGAAAGGTCAGGGGTGGATCAATCTTTTAGCAAGTTTTGCTTTACAATTTAAGAAAATAAGCTATCTTGTTCTGGTTTTGTTCTCGTTCCAGGTTTTATTTCACCACGACGAAGTGCATTCACAAGCATATGTGCTTGTCGTGTTGGTTCTGGGATTCTATAACCACGAATGCTTTGCATGATTATCTCTATTGATTCATCAAGTGTGATTTTATGTCCGATTGAAACGAATACAGGCTGGACATTATCTCTTGTTCGCAAAGCAACCCCGATGATTTCTCCTGAGTCGTAAAGATATGAGTAACTCCCAGCTTTTTCATCCGGTTCTTTATACTTTCCAACCAATAAGCTTTTTGCACATCCAATTGTTGGTTTATCAATTAACACTCCAAAATGTGAGGCTATCCCAAATCTTCTCGGATGAGCTATTCCTTGTCCGTCAATAATGACCACATCAGGGATGATTTTTATCTTTTCCCATGCTTTGATTAATGCTGGCGATTCTCTGAATGAGAGAAGTCCGGGGATATATGGGAAATTCACTTCTGTTATTAAAAGCGACCGATCAACCTCTACAAGTTCGGGGAATTTTAAAACCACTATCCCAGCATAAACGGTATTTGAGCCTTTGTCAAAAGAAATATCCGCGCCCGCTATGTAACGAATTTGACTTTGTAAATTTTCAATCTTTACAAGGTTTCTCATCTCGTTTTGTATTTTTATAGCTTCTTCTGGTGATACATCCCAGGAATGTAAAACTCTGTAATTTGCCATTTGGAAATTGATTTTTTAATTTACATCTGTCATTTGAATAAAAGCACAGGATAAAATGCACAGAGCTCTACTTTTAATTTTGCTAATTTTTATCTTAAGTTGCAACTCTCAAAAGGAGGAGCAAAATTCAAAACCCGAACCAAAAGGCGATGTTAATACTGTATACATTCCTGATTTTAATGAGAATTCAGCTTTTGAATACCTAAAAAAGCAGGTCTCTTTTGGTCCACGAGTTCCAAATTCTAATGCACATGAGGAGTGCAAGAATTTTCTCATCAATGAAATTTCAAAATATGCCGATGCTGTAAATGTGCAAGAATTTACACATTCATACCTGGGGAAAAATTTTAAGCTTTCAAACATAATCGCCTCGTTTAATTTAAAATCTGGCTTCAGAATACTGTTATGTGCTCATTGGGATTCAAGACCGTATGCAGATGAAGAAAGAGAAGCGTCAAAGAGAATTCAACCTGTTCCTGGGGCAAATGATGGAGCAAGTGGTGTCGCTGTTTTACTTGAAATTGCCCGAATTTTGAAAGACAATCCAGCGCCGATAGGAGTAGATATCGTTTTCTTTGATGGTGAGGATTTGGGAATTGCCGGGGACCTTGACAATTTTTGCATAGGTTCAAAATATTTCGCAAAAAATAAACCTGTAAATTATCTTCCGCAATTTGGGATTTTGCTTGATATGGTTGGGGATAAAGAACTTCAAATCTTTAAAGAATCAAACTCGGTGAAGTATGCCCCTGATGTTGTAAACTATGTTTGGGGTATTGCCCGTGAACTTGGAATTTCTGAATTTAGAGATGAAATTAAATACAATGTTTACGATGATCATATCCCTTTAAATGAGGCGGGAATTAGAACAATTGACATCATTGATTTTGATTATCCATACTGGCATACAACTGAAGATACACCCGATAAATGTTCACCTCAATCGCTTGGGAAAGTGGGGAAAGTTCTTTTGAATGTGATCTATAGATACAAATCAAAAGCCAAAGAACCCGCTTGAAAAATTTGCCTCAATTATGGATTTGGAAATTAGAAACAAAAGTTGAAAGATCATTATGAAGGTAAATTTAGAAGAATTGAAGAAAGAATGGCAAAGTAAGTTTTTGAATTCCGATAAGTTCAAAGAGAGGAAAAAATTATTTCAGACGGATTCTGGAATTGAAATAGACTGTGTTTATCTCCCCAACGAAAATTTTGACTATATTTCAAAACTTGGTTTTCCTGGTGAGTATCCATATACGCGCGGTGTTTATCCAACTATGTATAGAGGAAGGCTTTGGACGATGCGTCAATATGCTGGTTTTGGAACTGCCGAAGAGACAAATAAAAGATTCAAATATCTGCTTGAACATGGTCAAATGGGGTTGTCCGTTGCTTTTGATCTTCCCACACAAATGGGTTATGATTCCGATCATCCAATGGCTGAGGGTGAAGTTGGTCGCGTTGGAGTTGCAATTGATTCGCTTCAGGATATGGAAATTTTATTTGATGGAATTGATCTTGAAAAAATCACAACATCAATGACAATTAATGCAACAGCTGCTATTTTACTTGCGATGTATGTTGCGGTAGCCAAGAAACAGGGAGCTAATTTAAAGAAAATTTCAGGCACGATTCAAAACGATATTTTGAAAGAATACATCGCCCGCGGAACCTATATTTATCCTCCTGTGCAATCAATGAAGTTGATCGTTGATATTTTTCAGTGGTGTAATGAAAATCTTCCTAAATGGAATGTTATCTCAATCAGTGGTTATCATATTCGTGAAGCAGGGGCAAATGCAGTTCAAGAGCTTGCTTTTACATTTGCAAATGCAATTGAATATGTCAGATCTGCTGTAAATGCTGGGCTTGATGTCAATAAATTTGGAGCGCAACTTTCATTTTTCTTCAACGCTCACAATAATTTCTTTGAAGAGATTGCTAAGTTTAGAGCAGCAAGAAGGATATGGGCGAAAATTATGCGTGAGAAATTCGGAGCAACAAATGAAGAGGCAATGAAATTGAAATTTCACGCACAAACTGCTGGTTCAACTTTGACAGCTCAACAGATTGAAAATAACATTGTTCGTGTCACAATCCAAGCTCTTGCTGCTGTCCTTGGTGGGTGTCAGTCACTTCATACAAATGCAAAAGACGAAGCCCTCGCCCTTCCAACTGAAGAATCCGCACGAACAGCGCTTAGAACTCAACAAATCATCGCTTATGAAAGTGGCGTAACCGATACAGTTGATCCATTGGCTGGGAGCTATTTCGTTGAGTATCTTACAGATGAAATTGAAAGAAGAGTTTGGGAATATATTGAAACAATTGAGGCTATGGGTGGAGCTATAAGAGCGATTGAATCTGGATATATTCAAAATGAGATTTCAAAAAGCGCATATGAATATCAAATGAAAATTGAAACAGGAGAAAAAATCATCGTCGGCGTAAATGAGTTTAAATCTGATGAAGGGCAAAGAATTGAAATTTTTAAATTAAATGAAGAAGCAATCAAAAAACAGATAGAGAGATTGAAGAAGTTAAGAATGGAAAGAGATAATGATAAGGTGAAATTATCGTTGAAGAGATTAAAAGAGGGTGCGCTCCTCGGGGAAAATTTAATGCCTTTAATAATTGAATGCGTTGAAGCTTATGCAACTATCGGAGAAATTTCAGATGCCTTAAGGGAAATCTGGGGAGAATACAAGGAGAGGTGAAGATGAAAATAAGCAGGCAAAAATATGCACAGATTCAACTTTTAAAAAATAAAAAATACAGATATAAAACTGGTCTTTTTATCATTGAAGGAGAAAAGCTTATAAAAGATGCGATTAAATTCGGCGCTGAAATTTCGTATGTTGCCTATTCTGAGAAATTTTTGAGGACGCCACAAAATCAAGAGTTTTTGAATCACCTCAAGAACAAAAAAATTGAAGTTTATGAAATTGGTGAAGATGAACTTGAAAAGATCTCAGATGTTGAAACATCACAAGGGATCATCGCTGTTGCAAAAATGTTTGAATATAGCGAAAACGACCTTTTGAAAAATATACAGCGGAAAAATTATTCAACTGTTGTCGCTCTTGATAGAATCTCCGATCCAGGGAATCTTGGGGCAATTTTCAGAGTTTGTGATTGGTTTAAAGTTGACCTCGTTTTGATTTCAGATATGAGCGTTGATGTCTTTAACCCAAAGACACTCAGGGCAACGATGGCTTCAGTCTTTAATGTTCCCTTCTTGCAAAATGTTGATTTGAAAAATTATCTAATTAAATTGAAAAGTTTGGGATTTAAAATTTTCTCCACCGCTCCGTCTGGGAAGATGGATTTTCATGAGTTGAGTAACGAAAATAAAATTGTGTTAATTTTTGGAAGTGAAGCCCATGGCGTTAGCGGGGAACTTTGTAAAATCTCGGATACAACAGTGAAAATAAAAAAATTCGGCAAAGCGGAATCTTTGAATGTTGCAGTTTCGGTTGGAATAATTCTTTCTGAAAGAGCTTATTCTATTTTTGAGCGATGATGAAAATTCCTGGGTAAACGAAGTGATTTTCAGGTATGATATCAATGATTTCAAAACCTATCGGGGTAAGAATTTCAACGAATTCGGAAGGGGTCATGTAATTTAGTTCTGGTTTTACATCATCCCCGTAAACTTTTAGTTTTAATTTGAGTTTCTCCTCAAATTTTGTGTATTTAAATCTGAAAGATTCTGATTTCAATGTGTCTTTTATAAAGATGATTCCGCCAGTTTCAAGCGAATTGTAAATTTTTTTTAGCAGTTCAATCTTTTCAATGTGTTTTAGGAAAAGAAGGACATCAATAAGAAGGACAAGTTTTAAATTATCTAATTCAAAATCTTCAAAGGTGTTTGTGAATTCAACATCCGTTTTTTCAGATGATCTTTTGGCTTCGTTTATCCTTGTTGTTGAAATGTCAAAACCAACTACTTTCAATTTTGGATTTTTTATCTTTATATAATTTGAGAAAATCCCATACCCACAACCATAGTCAAAAACAGAACCTGATTCAGGAATGTAATTATCAAGATGTTTTTTAATTTGATTGAAGTTGAAAATTATTCTTGCGTAAATCTTCAGCTTTTCCGAAAATTTTGCATTTTTGTAAAGATTGATGAGTGTAAGTTGCTCATCTGAAATTTTCATATCGTTTGAGCTTCCATCTATTTACATTTTCCCTTGAATTCGGTGATTGTGCTTGCAATTTTGTTGAAATCTTTTGGTGCATTTTTTCAAGGTTCAAGATTCCTGAAGCGATGGCAATTGCAATTTGAGTTGATATAGAGCCATCGGTTGAAATTTCAGCGCTTTCTTTCAACTCAGATGGATTAAAATAATTTTTAATAAAATGCGTGTCGTATTTACCTTTGCGGAAAAATTCATTGCTCATAACCCAGAGGCAAA
This sequence comes from Candidatus Kryptobacter tengchongensis, assembly GCA_001485605.1. Classification (GTDB taxonomy): domain Bacteria; phylum Bacteroidota; class Ignavibacteria; order Kryptoniales; family Kryptoniaceae; genus Kryptonium; species Kryptonium tengchongense. The sequence goes on along the minus strand of FAON01000009.1, from coordinate 183,543 downwards.
ATGGTATTGTTGTCTTAACTCCATAAATTTTATACTCGCTGAGGGCTATCTTCATTCTTTCAATTGCCTCAATCCTATTTCTTCCCCACGCTATTATCTTTGAAATCATCGGGTCATAATGAATCGTTATTTCATTTCCCGCTTCAATTCCAGCATCAATTCTGATCCATGGACCGCTTGGCTGTTTTATTTCGGTGATTTTTCCAGTTGACGGAAGAAAATTATTAAATGGATCTTCGGCATAGATTCTGCATTCAATTGCATGTCCGTGTGGTTTTATATCTTCTTGCGAGAAACTCAACTTATTTCCGAGGGCAATTTTTATCTGTTCAGCCACTATATCAATTCCAGTGACCATTTCTGTTACAGGGTGTTCAACTTGAAGGCGGGTATTCATTTCAAGGAAATAAAAGTTTCTATCTTTATCAACTAAAAACTCAATTGTTCCAGCGTTTTCGTAATTTACAGCTTTTGCAATTTTGATTGCTGATTCAAATAATTTTTCCCTTAAATCAGGGGTGATGATTGGCGATGGTGTTTCTTCAATTACTTTTTGGTGCCTTCTTTGAATTGAGCATTCTCTTTCCCCAAGCGCGATGACATTTCCAAATTTATCTGCAAGTATTTGCACTTCAATATGATGTGGTTCCTCAACATATTTTTCAATATAAACTCTATCATCTCCGAATGCGAACATGGCTTCATTTTTGGCTCCTCTTATTGCTGATTCAAGTTCACTTTCCTCATAAACGATTCGCATTCCTTTGCCACCACCACCAGCTGCTGCTTTGATTAAGATTGGTAAGCCTATTTCTTTGGCAATTTTGATTGCCTCATTTGTATCAGTTATTGGATTTTCGGAGCCCGGGACTATTGGAACGCCAACGCTTTTTGCAATTTTTCGTGCTTCAAGTTTATCCCCCATTTTTTTAATTGCATCAGGTGATGGACCCACAAAAATTATCCCGTTATCCTGCACGAGTTTAGCAAATTCTTCATTTTCAGAAAGAAAACCATATCCTGGATGAATTGCGTCTGCTTTCAAATCTTTAGCCACTTTTATTATTTTTTCCATGTTGAGATATGTTTCTATTGGATTTGCCTCGCCTATACATTCAGCATAATCAGCTATCGCAACGAAAGGTTTATCTTTATCAACTTTTGAATAAATTGCTATTGTTTCAATTCCAAGTATTTTACAGCTTCGCATAACTCTAACTGCGATTTCACCACGGTTTGCGATTAAGATTCGCATAGATTTTGATATTTTATTTTTGAAAGGTGAGCGATTTAGTCAACATTCAACTCAACAATGGTAACTCCATCGCCACCTTCTTCCCAGCTTCCTGAACGGAATGATTTGACATTCGGATGTCGTTTTAAAAATTCAGCTATCTCCTTTTTTAATTTTCCCGTACCTTTGCCATGAATTATTTCAATTCGTTTCAACCTGTATAGAAAGCTCGTATCAATAAATTTATCAATTGCATTTATCGCCTCATCTGCTCGCATTCCTCTCACATCAATTTTCGTTGATACAGGCGCAAAAAGGTCAATTGCTGAGGTTAATTTTTTAGCTTCTTTTTGCTCAACCTTTTCAAGCACATCCGTCTTTAGAAGCATTTTCACAGCGCCGAAGGCAACGACAACATTTGATCCATCAACCTGCAAAACTTCACCGATTTGTGTTCCATCTCTCATCTTTACTAAATCCCCTGGTTTAAGCTCAATTATTTCATCTTTTTGTTCCTCAAGCTGTTTTGACAATTCATGAAATTGTTTGTTTATCTGTTCAGCGACTTTGTGCGCGTGCTTTATGCTTTCTTTTGAAGCCTCTGTTTCTTTTATCTTTCTTATCGCTTCTTCAATTTTTGCTCTCGCATTTTCAGCTATTTCTCTGAGTTCCGCAAATGCTTCTTTTTTTGCCTTTTTCTTTTCACGCTCAACCTCAGCAAGTTTTTGTTTATACTCCGAAATCATTTTGTTAAGTTTTTCATCTTTTTCCTTTAATTCGTTTACAAGTTTTCTGTATTCAACCTCAAGTGCTTCAAGGCGTGATAAAATTTCCTCGGCTTTTACTTGATGTTCATTAAGATTTTTCTTTGCGCTGTTTATTATCTCCTCATCAAGTCCAAGTCGCTTCGCAATTTCAAATGCATAGCTACTTCCCGGAACACCAATTCTTAATCTATAGGTTGGAGCAAGCGTTTGATGGTCAAATTCCATTGCTCCGCATTCAATTTCGGGATTGTTATAGGCATAAAATTTAATTGTGCTGTTGTGAGTTGTGACGATTACAGATGATCCTTTGGCTTTCAATTTTTCAATTATGGCAATTCCAAGTGCTCCGCCCTCTGCAGGATCAGTTCCGGAACCAAGCTCATCAAGGAGTACAAGGGTTTTGTTATCAGCTTCGGAAATTATCTTTTTCAGATTTTTAATGTGCGAGCCGAAAGATGAAAGATCTTTCTCAACTGATTGTTCATCGCCTATGTCAATGAAAACTTTTTTGAAAATTCTTAATTTGCTTGATTCTTTCAATGGCACGGGTATCCCCGCTTGGGTCATAATTGTAAGTAAACCAACTGTTTTTAAAGCAACAGTCTTGCCACCTGAATTCGGTCCAGAGATCACAAGAACAGATGAACTATCACCAAGTTTAAAGTCAAGTGGGACAACTTTGTTCCGTCCATGCCTTAACAAAAGAATGGGATGATATGCAGAGTTTAAAACGATTGGACCATCATCGGAAATCTCAGGAGCATAGCCATCTATTTGAAGTGCAAATTTTGCCTTCGCATAAATAAAATCAAGTTTGGCGAGGATATTTATGTTGGTCTGAAGATATTGTAAATTTTCTCTGACCTTATTTGTTAATTCCCGGAGTATTCGCTCAATCTCTTTCTGCTCTTGAAATTGAAGTTGCAAGATTTCGTTGTTTAACTCAACTATTTCAGCTGGTTCAATGAACACAGTTAAACCAGTTGATGATGTTCCATGAACAACGCCTGGCACATGTCTTTTATGTTCAACTTTAATTGGTATTACAAGACGACCATCCCTTTGAGGAATTATATCATCTTGAGTGTAATCTTTTTCCGAAATTTGCTTTAGAATTGCGTATAATCTTTTTCTCACATAATCTTGCTTTCTGAGGATCTCCTCACGAATTTGCCTAAGCTCTGGGCTTGCGTTATCCTTTACATTTCCAGTTTCATCTATGATTTCCTCTATATTATACTCAAGCACCCTGTTCACAAATATATTCCTTGCAAGTTCCCACAAATTTGGATATTTCTGTGCTCGCTTGTTAAGATATTCTCTTATTAATCTTGAAGCAGTAAGGACTGACTTTATATCAAGAAAATCAGAGGGCGTCAAGAAACTTTCCTCAATTTCGCATCTTCTCAATGCGATTCGTATATCCTTGATGCCATCAATTGGAAATGGGTCGTCGTAAGCAAGTAGGTCTTTCATTTCAACTGTCAATTTTAACTCTCTCTCAATGATGCTTTTATTTGTGTATGGTGAAAGGTTTTCAATGAGTTCAATGCCAATTTGTGAGGTCGCAAATGAGAGGATGTGTTGCTTTATTTTATCAAACTCAAGTTTATTTAGCGTCTCGTTATTCACCCTTTATCTTTTCAATTGTTTTTTGAATTTGTTCTTTAAATCTAATTTTTGATCCAAAATTTTTCTCAATGAAATCGTAAACCCCAATGGTTGCTTTCGTCACTGGCTTATAAAATTTTGAGGTATTTCTGACCTGTTCTGATGGGAAATTAATTGAAGCAAGAAAGATAAGCAAAATCCCAAGTATTAAAAGACCCTCAAGAAGTCCTAAAATCGCTCCGAGAATGTTATCAGTTAGTTCAATGAAAATTGAAACATTTTTCAGGAATCTTGCGAGCAATGTTGCCGTTAGGATGGACGTCAGAAAAATTAAAAACATTGCAAGATAAGGTGAAATATCAGCAGATACCCCTATATCGTTCAAAAACTGGGCAACTTTCAAGTTATGTTTCACGCCAAGCCATATGCCAAGCACAGCTCCAGCGAGGGCAAGTATTCTTGTTATAAATCCTTTTTTAAAACCACGGTATACAAAAATCGCAAGCAAGCAAAGTATTATGTAATCAAGCCAATTCACTGTGATTGAAGTTTTTCTTTAACGATTTTTTGAACAATTGCGCCATCAGCTTTCCCACGGAGCTCTTTCATCACTGCTCCCATGACCTTGCCGATATCTTTAGGTCCTGTTGCGCCGATTTCTTGAATAACTTTTTCAACGAATTTTGTTATTTCTTCCTCTGACATTTGTTCAGGTAGATATTCATTTAAAATTTCAAGTTCTTTTCTCTCTTTTTCAGCAAGGTCGGTTCTACCACCTTTCTCAAAAAGTTCAATCGCTTCTTTTCTTTTTTTGATCTCGGATTTTATAACTTGAATTTCATCTTCCTCTGTTAATTCCTTTCCTTCACCCTTTCTTTCAATTTCTTTCCTTCTTATCATTGTTTGGAGCATTCTTACAACTTCAAGCCGAATTTTATCGCCAGATTTCATGGCATTTTTTAATTCATCTGCAAGTTTTTCTCTGAGCCCCATTTTTTTCACGATTTTGTTTTTAAAAATAAAAAGGCAGGACAATCGCCTGCCTTTCATTTTGTTAAGAACCTATCTAACAATCTTTTTAAAGCTTTTATGCTAAAACACATTACAGCTTTTGCAAAGTTGAGTAATTAATTCTTAATGCATCCGCCTTTCTTAATCTCTGTTGAATATCAATCACGATCCCCATCTTTGAATCTCTGTCAATTCTAAGCGAAACGATGACATTTGGATTCTCTTGCCTTTTTCTATACATGATGTCAATGATATCATCAAGTTGAACTATATTATCATCAATTTGGATTCTTCCATCCTTTCCAACCCATATATAGGAAATAAGTCGTTTGTTCTCAATTTTTTCAATAGCAGCTGCTTCTGGTAAAATATACCTAACTTTGACATCGTAAACTTTAATCGTTGTCGTGACCATGAAAAACAGTAACATCATGAAAATGATATCAGGCAAGGATGCAGTTGGAACACGTGGTTTCGTTTGTCCGAATTTTTTCTGAAATTTCATTTATTTATCACCTCGTTTATTTAACTTCTTCTGGTTCGGCGATTGAGATACGAATTGGGACCTCTTTTTTGACTTCTTCCTGTTGATCTTTCGTCAGGTCTTTAAAAGACTTGCCAAATGTTTTAAGAGAATACTCTTCACGCAAATCGTTATATGCGAGTTTCAGTTCATCAAGCACTTCAATATATCTGCTGTAATTTGTTTCACGGTCTGTTTTGATGGAGACGATCAGCTTTGGATTTGCTTTGATTTTGTTCTTTATCGTTTCTCTAATTTGCGGTACAGTGATAAGTTCTCCATCAAGTAGAACTTCACCAGCTGCATTTACAAGGAGCTTTGCGATATCACTTTGTTTGACCTTTACTTGTTCTGTTGTTTCAGCAGCTGGGGGGAGGACGAGACCAATACCTGTATCCACATCAAAAGTCGTTGCAACCAGGAAGAAGATCATCAATTCAAACGCAATATCAGCCATTGAAGCAGATGGAATCTCTGCTTCGGCTCTTTTTCTTCTTCTAAACATGGCTTTGTAAAAATTTTATTTTGTTGCATTTTTTGTTTCCACTGTGCTTACCTTCTTGCCCTGTTGCATCGCAGCAAGCGCATCAATTAACTCAATTGAGCTTTCCTCCATGTCAATGACTATTCTGTCAACCTTTGAAACGAAGTAATTATAAAATGTTTGAAGTATTATTGCAACGACAAGCCCAAATAGCGTTGTTAAGAGAGCTATTGAAATACCACCTGCAACGATTTCTGGTGAGATGTTTTTCGCTTCTTTAATTGAATCAAATGCTACGATCATTCCTTGAACCGTTCCCGTAAATCCAAGTAGAGGTGCAAGTGAGATGAAAAGTGAAAGCCATACAAGACCTCTTTCAAGGAAAGCCATCTCAATTCCGCCATACGCTATTATTGCCTTTTCAGCGGCTTCAATTCCTTCATTTGCCCTTAGAAGCCCCGCTTGAAAGATGCTCGCAACAGGACCTGGTGTTTTTTGGCAAACTTCAAGGGCTTTTTCAACGCCACCCTCGTCAAGAGCTTTCTTTACTTCTCCAAGGAATTTCCTCGTATCAACGCTAGCTTTGGCAAGTGAAATCCACTTTGCTATTGAAAGAGCCAAACCAATAATTAAAATTGCAAGAATTGGATGCATGAAAAATCCACCTTCAATATACTTCTCAACGAGAATATTGGTTATCTGCTCAACTAATCCTTTCTGTTGCGCTTGAAATAAAAACGCAAATACAACTTGTGATAAGACCATATTTTAACCTCCAAAGTTTTAGTTTTTGTTTAAGATAATACACTTGTGCAAATAATAATAAATAAATTTGAGAAAATCAAGCATAAAAATAGCCGTTTGCTTAAATTGGGGTGATTTTTTAAAATTGATTTTTATTCATCTTGTTCGTAATTTTAAAACGAAAAATTTAAAATTCATCTTGGAATGGAAAGAAGAATTCTTAGCAAACTTGACGAACTTCTTGGCGAGATAGATAACCTGCTACGGGAGGAATTGTCCGCGAATTTTTCGTCTATAAGGCAAGAAGACATTGAAAAAATTCATCAAATTTTAATCAAATATATTCATCATGTAATTGATCTTGCCAAAAAGGGTCGCTCTGTCCATGAAAGGCTTGTTCATTCAATTATACAAAATTATTCCGATGCTGTGATTGCGCTTGATAATGACTATAAAATTTTCTTCTGGAACAAGGGTGCTGAGAGAATTTTTGGATACACCGCAGATGAAATGCTTGGCAAAACAGTTGACCCTATCGTACCATCTGAACTTAAGGAAAAAGGTGAATTACAGTGGCTATTTGAAGAAACCCTACGGAAAGGTTATATTGAAAATTATGAAACCGAGCGTATCAGAAAGGACGGGAGGAGGATCATCGTTAATTTATCCAGAAGCTTGATAAAAGATGAGAACGGAGAAGTTCTTGGAAGCATAGCTATCGTTAAAGATGTGACACAAATTAAAGAGCTTGAAAAGCAAATACAACATTCAGATAAACTTGCGCTTATTGGTCAAATAGCTGCAGGAATTGCCCATGAAATAGGAACGCCTCTTAATGTAATCTCAGGAAATGCGGAGTATATAATGATGGAAATGGGCGAAAACAATCCATATAAAGAGGAACTTGAAACAATAATATCGCAAGCGGAAAGAATTGCAAACCTTATAAAACAGCTTCTTGAGTTTGCAAGACCAAGAAAACCAAATTATACCAAAGTCAATGTAAATAATGAACTTCATCATGTGGTTGAACTTTTAAAGCATCAATTTGAAAAGTCAAATATAAAGTTGAACTTGAAATTCAGCGAGGACATTCCAAGTATATATGCGGACTGTTCTCAAATTCATCAAGTTTTTTTAAACATAATTGTGAATGCGATCCAGGCTATAAATCAAAACGGAGTGATAGAAATTGAAACATTTGCAAAGGATGGTTATGTGAATATAAAATTCAGGGATAACGGTGTTGGGATTTTACCAGAGCATATACACAAAATTTTTGAGCCGTTTTTCACAACTAAAGAGGCTGGAAAAGGCACAGGGCTTGGACTTGCAGTAAGTAAAAGAATAATTGATGAACATAACGGTAAAATTGAAGTTGAAAGCACACCCGGGAAGGGAACAGTATTTACTGTTAAGTTCCCAACATACATAAAAAAGGAGGATAAAGAAGATGATGGAGGAGAACCAAAAGGCGTATAATATTAAAGTTCTCGTCATTGATGATGATGTTAAAATGCTTGAACTTTTGAAGAAAGTTCTCTCAAGGCGTGGATATACTGTAGAAACATCACCCAAACCGACAGAAGCACTTGAGAAATTTACACTGAATGGTTTTGATATTGTTGTGACTGATATAAATATGCCCGAAATGAACGGACTTGAGATTTTAAAACAGATAAAATCAATTTCTCCTGACACTATTGTAATTATGATAACAGCATTTGCTACTGTAAGCTCTGCTGTTGAGTCAATGAAACTTGGTGCTTATGATTACATTATAAAACCGTTTAATATGGAAGAATTTGTTTTGATCGTTGACCGAGCTGCAGAACAAATTTCATTGAAAAAAGAGGTTGAGTTTTTAAGAAGGGAAGTTCAACAAAGATATTCGTTTGGAAACATCATTGGAAAAAGCCCTCAAATGCAAAAAGTTTTTCAACTTATAAAGCAAGTTGCTAACACGAATAGCAATGTAATAATCTACGGGAAAAGTGGTACAGGGAAAGAACTCGTCGCAAAGGCAATCCATTATAATAGTCCCAGAAAAGATAAGCCATTTATAGCTGTAAATTGTAGCGCCATTCCTGAAAGTTTGCTTGAATCGGAACTTTTTGGGCATGAAAAAGGGGCGTTTACCGGAGCAATAAGTTCAAGGAAAGGACTTTTTGAAGAAGCTAACGGAGGGACAATTTTCCTTGATGAAGTTGGAGATATGTCACTTGCAATGCAAGCAAAACTTTTAAGAGTTCTTGAAGAAAAAGAAATAAGGGCTGTCGGAAGTGATAAACCTAAAAAAGTTGATGTCAGAGTAATAGCTGCAACGCATAAAGACCTTGAGAAAGCAGTTAAAGAGGGAACATTCCGTGAGGACTTGTTTTATAGATTGAATGTTATACCAATTTACCTTCCGGAGTTAAGAGAAAGAGTTGAAGATATACCGCTTTTAGTTGAATATTTTCTGAAAAAATATGGTGAGGAAGCGGGAAGACCAAATATAAGAATTTCACGAGAAGCACTTGCATGCTTGATGAGATATTCTTGGCCAGGGAATGTCAGAGAACTTGAGAATTTAATTGAACGACTCGTTGTTCTTTCAACGAGCGATGAAATAAAAGTTGAGCATCTTCCAGAGCACATAAGGGTATGTAAAGTTGAAAATATAGTTGAGGAACTCACGCTTGGCGAAAGGATAACGCTTGAGGAGTTGGAGAAAAGATATATTTTGAAAGTGCTTCGCGAAACGGGATGGCACAAGTCAAACGCAGCGAAAATCCTTGGGATTGACAGACGCACACTTTATAGAAAAATAGAAGAATATCAACTTGAAGAACCTGAAGATTCACCTAAAGATGAAGCCGAGGGCGCTGATTGAAAAGGTGCTAAGCTATGGAAGAATGATAAAGTTCTCGCATACTCTTTTTGCTCTCCCATTTGCCCTTTCAAGTGTGGTTTTTTCATCTTTTTTCTATAGCGTCACACCTGAGAAACTTTTTTGGATTCTTGTTGCAATGGTGAGCGCAAGAAGTTCGGCAATGGGCTTTAATAGAATTGTGGATAAAAAAATTGATGCTTTGAATCCAAGAACTAAATCAAGAGAGCTGCCAACAGGGAAAATATCAACTTTTGAGGCAAGTATTTTTGTAGTGATTTTTTCACTGATTTTTATTTTAGCTTCTTACAAACTTAATAAACTTTGCTTTTATCTTTCCCCGGTTGCGCTCGCTGTTATATTTTTTTACTCCTTTACAAAAAGATTTACATGGCTTTCACATCTTTTCCTTGGGATATCGCTTGGACTTGCACCAGTTGGGGCATGGCTTGCAATCGCTGGTAGATTTGACCTTCCGCCCGTTATACTCGCTTTTGGGGTTATGACTTGGATAGGGGCTTCAGATATAATTTACGCATGTCAGGATTATGAATTTGATCTAAAGCATGGGCTGTATTCAATTCCGCAAAAATTTGGGATTAAAAAAGCATTGAAAATTTCATTTGCGATTCATTTTTTAACCTTTATCTCTTTTGCCTCTTTGAAATTTCTCCTCAATCTTGGCATGGCTTATACAGTGGGGTTAATTTTGATCGGGGCTCTTTTGGTCTATCAACATACAGTAGTTAAGCCGAACGATTTATCAAAGGTAAATTTTGCATTTAATAATATCAACAGTTTGGTCAGCACTATATATTTTGTCTCATCATCATTTGAAGTCATATTTTGAAATTTTATCCTTTCTGTTGCGTGTCCTTTTGGGTTTGTTTTGATTTTCTTTTTATGATTTTAATTTCTTTTGAATCGTAAACTTCACCTTTGAATTCTCTTTTCAACGCAACCACACCAGTTCTCGCAAGTTCAACAATCCCATAAGGAGCAAGCATATTGATCATTGCTGTGATTTTATCACTTCTTCCCGTCACCTCAATAGTTAATGTTGTCGGTCCAATGTCAACCACCTTCGCTCTAAATATATCAGATATTTCAATCACATCACTTCTCGTGTAATGATTAACTTTTACTTTGATTAACGCAAGTTCCCTTTCAACGAAAGGTTCATTTGTCAAATCAACGACTTTTAAGATGTCTATGAGTTTATTTAATTGTTTTATTATTTGTTCAATTTGATCGTCATCTCCGTTTGTGACGATTGTCATTCTTGAAATAGTTGGGTCTTCTGTTGGACCGACGGATATGCTTTCAATGTTATAACCTTTTGCGCTGAAAAGACCCGCAATTCTGGTGAGAACTCCAAATTTGTTTTCAACGAGTATTGAAATTGTATGTCTCATTTATTTTCCACCTCTGAATTTTTTAATGTTCAATTATATCATTTACCGAGCCACCCGGTGGGATGTACGGATAAACATTTTCTTCATAAATGGTTTTAAATTCAATCATAATTGGTTTATCTTTTAACGCAAGCGCTTTTTTTAGAACTGGTTCAACATCATAACTTAATTCAACCTGGAAGAATTGAATTCCATACGCTTCTGCAATTTTGGCGAAATTTGGTCTTGCTTTATCAATTAAAATCTGATCAAAAGATTTCTTCCAGTGAAGTTCCTGCCATTGTCTTGTTATGTCAATGTGTTCATCGTTAAAGATTAGAATTTTTATCGGAAGATTATACGCTGAAATTGTTGCAAGTTCATGAATGTTCATTTGAATTCCTCTATTCCCATTCAGTGAAATCACGGGTCTATCTTTTATTGCTTTTGCAACACCGATTGATGCTGGGAGGGAAAATCCAAGTGTTCCAAGCCCACCGCTTGTTATATGAGTCCTTGGATATAAAAATTTAAAGAACTGCGCTGTCCACATTTGAAATTGTCCAACATCCGTAACCAGAACTGCATTTCCACCTGTTAGCTCACGGAGTTTTTCTATAACATGTTGAACTCGTATTTCTTTGCCCTGTTCATATTTTAGGGGATGTTCCTGTTTCCATTTTTTGATTTGGTGAAGCCATTCTTCTGTGTTTAAGTTTTTGACAAGCGGAATTAATTTTTTAAGTGCGTCTTTGACATCTCCTACAATTGGAACATCAACTTTAACATTTTTACTTATTGAAGCGGGGTCAATATCAATATGAATTTTTTTTGCGTTTACAGCAAATTTGCTTACATCACCGGTTGTTCTTTCATCAAACCTTGAACCGATTGCAATGATACAGTCAGATTCATTAACAGCCATATTTGCATACCATGTCCCATGCATTCCAAGCATTCCAAGGGATAAAGGGTCATCTTCAGGATAAACACCTTGACCCATCAGTGTCGTTGTAACTGGAGAATTTATCTTTCTTGCGAGCTCACGCAATTCTCCAGAAGCATTACTTGATATAACGCCGCCACCTGCAATTATCACGGGTTTTGATGAGTTGTTTATAATCTCAGCTGCTCTCCTAATTTGTCCAGTGTGAGCTGAATATACCGGGTTATATCCACGAAGATTAACGGTATCAGGATACACGAATGTAAATTTTTCAGACATCACATCTCTTGGAAGGTCAACCAATACAGGTCCAGGTCTACCTGTAGTTGCAATGTAAAATGCGGATTTTATTGTTTCTGCAAGTTCATTTATTTTTATGACCAGAAAATTATGTTTGGTAATTGGTCGCGTGATTCCGACTATGTCAACTTCTTGAAAGGTTTCGTTCCCGATTAGTTTTGTTGGAACTTGTGCTGTGAAAATGACAAGTGGAATTGAATCCATATTTGCATCAGCTATACCAGTGACAAGATTTGAAGCACTAGGACCTGATGAAACAATTACAACCCCAGGTTTTCCACTTGCCCTTGCATACCCACTCGCAGATAAAATTGCGCCCGCTTCATGGCGTGTGAATATAATTTTAATTATATCTCCGGCAATGTCCATCAAAGCATCAAATATGCCAAGTACTGCGTTTCCTGGGCAACCGAAAACAACTTCAACATTTTCCTCAATAAGCGAACGAACGAGGATTTCAATTCCGGATAAATTTTTACCGTAAAAATCTTTGTTAGGGTTATGTTTTGATTTTTCCATCTTTTAAATTCACTTAATTTTTACCCGCATAATACCGAACCACCATTGACGCTTATAGTTGCTCCAGTTATCCAGTTAGCAAGGTCTGAAGCGAGGAAGAGGATTGGACCTGCAATTTCTTCTGGTTCAGGTATTCTTCCAAGTGGTATCGTGCTTTTGACTTGTTCAACAAAGGCGGGATCTTTGAAAACTTCAGCGCACATATCAGTATTAACCCATCCTGGAGCAACGCAATTTACAAGTATGTTGAACTTTGCAAGTTCAACTGCAAGTGATTTCGTAAATGCAATGATAGCGCCTTTTGATGCTGCATAATGTGAGTGAAATGCCTCACCACGCTGTCCAGCTGTTGAAGATATGTTTATTATGCGACCCCATCTTTGCTTTTTCATTATAGGCACAACTTCGTTTGTGATAAGATAAACACCTTTCAAATTAACATTCATCGTTTCATCCCATATTTCTTCGGGCATTTCTCCTATAGCGCCGTATGTCCAAATTCCTGCGTTGTTGACAAGTATATCAATTTTGCCAAAGTAATTAAGAACTTCCTTTACTATCATTTTTACATCAGAACTTTTGCTCACATCACCTTTGAGAGCAATTGCTTTTCTTCCCATGTTTTTTATTTCTTCAACAACCAAATTTGCTGCGCTATCGTTTGAACGGTATGTTATCGCTACATCGGCATTTGCTTTTGCAAATAAAATTGCAGTTGCTCTACCAATCCCTCTTGAACCGCCTGTGATGAGTGCTACACGACCTTTAAGATCAATCATGTTTGCCTTTTTGATTTAAAGATAAAAAATTTCAAGTGGATTTGTCAAGAAGAAGTAGGGCAAAATGTGGGTAGGGAAAATGAAGTTTATATGATTAAAGTAGCATGGTCAGCAAAGCCATTCTTATCAATAGCCCGTTTTTGGTTTGTTTAAAATAAACAGCCCTTGGGTCGTCATCAACCTCAGGCGAGATTTCATTTAACCGTGGCAATGGATGCATGATGATGGATTTAGGTTTCATTTTTGAAAGAAGTTTTCCATCAATAAAGTAATTCCTCACGGTCTCATCATAGATTTCAACTTTATCACCAAATCTTTCTTTTTCAATCCGTGTGACATAAATGACATCAACTTCTGAAACAACCTTATTTAAATCGCTTTCAAGTGTAAACCATACGTTGTGCCTTGTCAGATAGTCTTGAATATCTTCTCTTATTTGAAGGAAGTCAGGAGCGATGAAATAAATCATAACTCTTTCAAACTTGCCGAGTAAATAAGCAAGGGATCTGACAGTGCGACCTTGTTCAAGATCTCCAACAAATGCAATTTTCAAGCCATCAATATAACCGAGCTCTTTATAAATTGTGTAAAGGTCAAGTAATGCCTGTGTTGGATGTTGCCCACCCTTGCCATCGCCAGCGTTGATAACTGGAACAGAAGCTACAAGTGAAGCTCTTTTTGCTGCTCCAACTTCTGTATGCCTTAAAACAATCACATCACAAAAGTTTGATACAACTCTTATTGTATCCTCAAGCGTCTCGCCTCCAATTACAGAAGAGAAAAGATGTGCTTGTTCTGTTGAAATCACCTTTCCACCCAATCTGAACATTGCCGATTCAAAAGAAAATCTCGTCCTTGTTGATGGTGCGTAGAAGAGCGAAGCCATAATTTTATTTTGATAGTCAAGCGTTCCACCACGTTCAAGTATTTTTTCCATCTGATCTGCTGTCTGAAAAAGCTCATGAAGTAATGGAAGTGTGAATTGCTGTGCTTCTATTACATGCTGTAATTTTGGCATTTTTAATTTAGGTTTTTGATTTTATTATTTTTGTTCCAGCGTTTCCAAAAACTGCTTCAGTTAAGTTTTCTGGAGATGTTATAATTGCACATTCTCCGCCATTTTCAATAAAGTCAATCACCGCTTCAATCTTTGGACCCATACTTCCTGGTGGGAAATGCCCTTCAAGATAAAATTTTTTGATTTCATCCACAGAGATGACATCAAGCGCTTTCTGTTCAGGTTTTTTGTAGTTTAAATAAACTTTATCCGTATCGGTTGATATGATAAAATAATCAACTTCAAGATATTTTGCCAGTACTGCTGAAGCCCTGTCTTTATCAATAACTGCTTCAACTCCGATGTATTTACCATTTTTTTTAATCACTGGGATTCCACCGCCACCAACAGCGATAACTATCATCCCATCGTTAAGACATTGTCTTATTGCTTCTTTTTCAACTATATCAATAGGCTTTGGAGATGGGACAACTCTGCGATAGCCTCTTCCAGCATCTTCAATTATTTCCCAACCGATTTGTCTTTTTTTCTGAGCTTCTTCTTTTGTATAAAATGGTCCAACGGGTTTTGTGGGTTTTTTAAAAGCAGGGTCATCCTCATTTACAACAACTTGAGTTATAATTGTAATTACGGGGTTTTTAAAACCCTTTTCCCAAAGCACTTTTTGAATTGAATTCTGGAGTATGTATCCAATTTCACCTTGAGTTGATGCAACACATACATCAAGTGGCATTGAATAAACTTGTCCGGAGCCAAGTTCGGAGCGTATAAGTTGAGCCCCGACCTGCGGACCATTTCCGTGGGTTATGACGAGATTAAATCCCATTTTTATAAGTTCTACTATATATTCGGCTGTTTTCTGTGCATTCTCAAATTGCTCTTCTATAGTACCTCTTTGACCAGCTCTGATGAGGGAGTTTCCACCGATTGCAAGCAAAGCTGTTTTTGAGGGCATAGAAAACGATGGTTTAATTTTTTAAATTGTGGGGCGTATTTTGTACGCCCCTTATTTGTTCATTGATTTTTCATTAGCTCATACATTATAGCTTTTTGAACATGAAGACGATTTTCGGCTTCATCAAAGACAACACTGTTTGATGAGTCAATTACATCGTTTGTAACTTCTTCACCTCTGTGTGCGGGGAGACAGTGCATAAATAATGCATCTGGCTTCGCAAGTGAAAAAAGTTTTTTATTCACTTGATACGGTTGAAAAATTTTTTTTCTAATTTCCGCTTCACTTTCCTGTCCCATGCTTGCCCAAACATCTGTATAGACAACATCCGCATCTTTTACCGCTTCTTCAGGGTTGTTTGTAATGTTTATTTTTGCTCCCGTTTGTTTTGCGTCTTCAATTGCAAGTTCATAAATCTCTTTTTTAGGTTCATAACCTTTAGGTGTAGCAGCCCAGAAATTTACACCAAGTTTTGCTGCACCAAACATTAGTGAGTGGCAAACATTGTTTCCATCACCAACAAATACGACTTTTAAGTTTTTAAAATCCCCTTTTTTCTCAAGAATTGTGAAATAATCAGCCATCGCCTGACAGGGATGGAGAAGATCTGTTAAACCATTTATCACTGGAATTCTAACTGCTTTTGCAAGTTCAAGCACAATATCATGACCGAAAGTTCTTATCATAATTCCATCAACCATTCGCTCAAGTGTTTTGCCGACATCGTAGACTGATTCTCTTTTTCCCATTTGAATATCTGATGGAGCAAGATAAATCGCATCGCCACCAAGCTGTCTTATTCCAACTTCAAAACTGACCCTTGTCCTCAATGAGGGTTTTTCAAAAATAAGCGCAAGGATTTTCCCCTCAAGAGATTTTGAAAATTTTTGGGGATTTGCTTTCATTTCTTTGGCAAGTTCAAAAATTTGATAGACCTCTTCAACTGTTAAATCGTGAATGGAAATAAAATCTTTGTTTCGCATTTAGGTTTTCATTTTTGTTTTAAAGAGATAATTCTTGCGAAAAAGTTATATAAGTTTTTTTGACCTCGCGAAATCCATCAATATATCTTTAAGTTCTGGTTTTCCAATCTCCTGTAGCTCATACCTTACACGAACGCTTGGTTTGTTAAGTTTTAAGACACGCCTTAAGTCAATTGGTGTCCCGATTATGACAATATCAGCTGGGGTTTTGTTAATTGTTTTTTCAAGTTCTTTTATTTGCTCCTTTCCATACCCAACTGCTGGAAGAAGATTTTTTATTTGTGTGTATTTTTTAAATGTTTCTTTTATTGAACCAACGGCGTATTCTCGTGGGTCAACAAGTTCCTTCGCCCCAAATTTTTTAGCAGCTAAAACAGCGGCTCCATACTCCATATCCCCATGTGTAAGCGTTGGACCATCCTCAACAGCAAGAGCTCTTTTCCCACGAATTAAGGAGCCATCTTCAACGAAAATAGGTGAAGCAGCCTCAACTATTATCGCCTTTGGATTTACACTTCTTATATTATTTCTTACAATTTCAACATCTTCAGGTCTTGCTGAATCAACTTTGTTTATCACAACAACATCAGCTATTCTGAGGTTTGAGCTTCCAGGATAATAAGTTAGCTCATGTCCAGGTCTGTGAGGGTCTGCAACCACTATTGTAAGATCAGGTTTAAAAAATGGCATGTCATTGTTCCCACCATCCCAGATTATCACATCTGCTTCTTTTTCTGCTTCGCGAAGTATCTTTTCATAATCAACGCCAGCGTAAACAACCCCACCATTTACAATATGAGGTTCATATTCTTCCATTTCTTCAATGGTGCAGTTTTGCTTGTGCATATCCTCAATTGAGGCAAACCTTTGAACAACCTGTTTTCTCAAATCGCCGTATGGCATAGGATGTCTTACAACGACGACTTTTAATCCCATTTCTCTTAGCAATTTTGCAACTTTTCTTGAGGTTTGACTTTTTCCACATCCTGTTCTAACTGCGACAACTGCAACTACTGGAACCTTGCTCTTTAGCATTGTTTGATTGAGCCCTAAAAGGCGAAAGCTTGCACCAGCGGAAATCACCCTTGATGCTCTTTCCATTACATATTGATGTGAAACATCTGAATATGAAAAAACGACTTCATCAACTTTGAATTTTTTTATAAGTTCTTCAAGTTTTTCTTCAGGATAGATTGGGATGCCCTTAGGATAAAGTTTTCCAGCAAGTTCAGGTGGATATTTTCTGTTTTCAATATTTGGTATCTGCGTTGCAGTGAAGGCAACAACTTCATAGATTTCGTTATCACGATAATACATGTTGAAATTATGGAAATCCCTGCCAGCTGCGCCCATAATTATCACTTTTTTTCTGTTCATAAAACCTCCAGATATTTTTTGTAATTTATATTGGCAAGGTTTAAAAAGTTTGTCTGAGGCTAAATTGTGGAAAGACGAGATTTTTTAAATTTGAAGGGGGCACTAAGTTTTGTGATCTTTTGGGGATAAACCAGAGCGGTTATTTGTTTTTTTAACTTTTAACATAGAACACAAAAGTGAGAGTTTGCTTAAAAACTCAATAATTCTTAAATTTTCAACGATAAATTTACTCAAAAAGACCCAAAAAACAAAATTGAAAAATTTTAAACAAAGGAGGTGTGGTTATGTTTAAAGATTTAATTGATCTGAAAAATTATCTTGCTGGTGTGGTTGAGTTTGACGGTGATGTTAATGTTGTTGATCCCGTAAGGTTGAGGGAAAAGGCAATTGATGAACTTGTTTATAACGCTGTTTTTAATCCAGATGAAAATTTAAAAGTTGAAATACGCAATCTTATTCGCAAGATAGCACGAAAATTGGGCGCAGTCCCTGCTTCTATACAAAGTTTTTATGAGGCGATGGGCAGAGGTGAAGTTGGTGGATTTACAGTCCCAGCTGTTAACATTCGTGGTTTAACTTATGATGTGGCAAGAGCCTATGTCAGAGCTGTTAAGAAACATAATGTTGGTGCGTTTATTTTTGAAATCGCCAAATCAGAAATCGGCTATACCTTCCAAAGACCAAGTGAATATACAGCGTGTGTTCTCGCTGCTTGCGTGAAAGAAGGTTATCAAGGTCCAGTTTTCATTCAAGGTGACCATGTTCAGGTTAGCGCGAAAAAATATGCTGAAGATCCGCAAAAAGAGATTGACTCGTTAAAATCTCTTGTAAAAGAGGAAATTGAGGCAGAGTTTTATAACATTGATATTGATAGTTCAACGCTTGTGGATTTAAGCAAGCCAACACTTGATGAACAGCAAAGACCAAACTACGAAGTCGCCGCTGAAATGACGGAATACATAAGAAAACTTCAACCACAGGGAATTGAAATTTCCATTGGCGGTGAAATCGGTGAAGTTGGTGGGAAAAACAGTACTCCGGAGGAATTGAGAGCTTATATGGCTGGTTATCTTAAACTTCTTGCCGAAAAAGGAAATTACAAGGGTATAAGCAAGATAAGCGTTCAAACGGGAACAACTCATGGTGGAGTTCCACTGCCAGATGGAACGATAGCACAAGTTAAAATTGATTTTGAAACTTTGCGTGTTCTTTCCGAGATCGCAAGAAGGGAATATGGTTTATCAGGCGCAGTTCAACACGGCGCTTCAACTTTGCCCGAAGAACTTTTTGATAAATTCCCACAAGTCGGAACCGCAGAAATTCACCTTGCAACTGAATTTCAAAATATGATCTATTCATTGCTTCCAGATGAATTCAAGAAGGAGATTTATGAGTTTTTGAAGAAAGAATTTAAAGATGAGTGGAAATCGGGAGATACGGAGGAACAATTTATTTACAAAACGAGAAAGAAAGGGTTTGGTCCGTTTAAGAAGGAATTTTGGGATCTGCCACAGTCACTTAAAGATGAGATTGGAATTGCGCTTGAAAAGAAATTTAGCTTGCTATTGCAGAAATTAAATGTTGTCAATACTTATGATGTCGTGAGAAAGTATGTTAAGGTGTGAGATTTAAATTTACCTCCCCTATTCGGGGGAGGTTTTTTAAAATTTTAGAAATTTCTCGCAAATGAGATGATGAAAACGTCCCAGATTTTGCTTCTCTTTTTGATGTTTATTTCAGTTGCTAATTCACGGCAGGTTTTGCAAATAAAATTTTATGATGAAGGGGGGAAAGTCAGAGTTGCAAATTACGAGCTCAAACGCCCCAAAGTTGCGCTTGTTTTAAGCGGTGGAGGAGCAAGGGGACTAAGCCACATCGGTGTTTTGAAGGTTTTAGAAAGATATAATATCCCCATTGATTGTATAGTTGGGACAAGTATGGGAAGTATAGTTGGGGGTCTATATTGTGCTGGGCTTAAAGCTGAAGAAATTGAAAAAATTGCTCTTCAAACAAATTGGGATTATGTGCTGACGCTTGGGGAGAAGGAAGATAGAGCGAATTTATTTCTTGATAGAAAATATCTGATTGAGAAAAGTTTCCTCTATTTTCGTTTCAAAGGTTTTAAACCTTTGGTGCCTTCTTATGTGATTTCAGGACAGAGCATAACTGAATCACTTCTGAAAATTTTTTTCAAAGCCCCATTCCATTATGTGACAAATTACAAGGAACTCAAGCCAGAATTTTACTCTGTCGCAACTGACTTGGTAAGCGGTCAACGGATCATCTTTTCAAGTGGAAACCTTGTTTATTCGGTTAGAGCAAGTTCAACAATTCCACTTGTTTTTCAACCTGTTTTTATGGATTCACTTGTTCTTGTTGATGGCGGTTTGATCTCAAACATACCTGCGGATGTGGCAAGGGAATTAGGATGCGATATCGTGATAACAGTTGATGCGACAAGTCCATTGAGAAGCCCATCTGAAATTCAATTGCCGTGGAACACAGCCGATCAAATCATTGGAATTATGATGCAACTTTCAAACAAATTTCAACTTGAAAAGTCCGACATCGTCTTGAATCCAAACCTTGAAAATATAACTGCCTCGGATTTTGAAAAGGCGGAATTGATAATAAAAAGAGGTGAAGAAATAGCAGAGGAAAAAATAGAAGAGATAATTTCACTTCTGGACTCAAAAAGTGAAATTTTGAGTGATGCTGGAGTTCAAAAGTTTTCAAATTATAAACTGAAAATTTACGGCGACGGTCTACCAGCCAATGCAATCACCCCGGTTTTAAATAAAAGTGAAATTACCGACAGGGATATTGTGAGGTTTTTGTATGGTCAATTATCCCAGGGTGAATATAAAAAAATTGAAGTTGAAGTTTATAAAGGTTCAAGCTTTGCTGAGATTGTAATCCAGACGGAGTTGAACCCAAAAATTAAAAAAGTGGTTATTCACCCTCAATCAATGGGTAATTTCCAGATAGATTTTTCAAAGTTTTCAGACGAGGTTTTGGGTTCAGTTGAGGTTGTGGATACTTGCTTTGTTTTTTATCCAAGCGGAGACATTTATTTCTCTGAGAAGAATGTTTATGAGATTTCACGAAAAATTTTGCATGTTTTCCACGCTTCGGGTTATCCGTTTGTAAAAATTAGAAGTGTGAAATTTGATAGCCTGACCTGTGAAATTAACATTTATTTAAATGATGGCTATGTTTCCGAGGTAAAGGTTTATGGTAATAATAGAACTAAAAATTTTGTCATTTTTCGTGATGTTAAGTTTGGAACAGGTGAAATTCTAACCGAAAATAAGTTGATGGAGACATTGCGGAATCTATGGGTTACAAATCTTTTCTCGCAGATAAGGGTTGACTATAGGGTTGACGATAGTGTTAAGGTTGAACTCCATCTTCAAGAAACATCTTCACAGTTTTTGAGAATTGGGATTAGAATTGACAATGAACGTGGTGGGCAGATTTTTTCCGACTTCAGGAATGAAAATACATTCGGCTTTAATGATGATTTTGGATTGACATTTCAAGGCGGGATGAGAAATTCGCTTTTGAAACTTGAATATAAAGTTGACCGATTGTTCAAAACAATCTTGACCTACAAACTTAGTTTCTATTATTCTGAAAGGAAGATTTATACTTATAGAAGAATTTTGGGCGATGGAGGTTTTTCTTTGAAAAATGAAGGTGAGATTAAATTTTCTTACGCTGGATTTGAATTATCCGCCGGGGGACAATTTGAGAAAATTGGAAATACATTGTTAAAGTATCAAGTGGAGAAGGCACTTGCAAAGAATGTTTCAAGGGTTGAGTTCAGAGAGGGAGAAAATTTACTTGCAAAATTACAGTTAAGCATAAATGTTGATTCAAGGGACAAAATTTATTTTCCCAATCGTGGCGTTTATATGAATGCCTATTACGAGATGTCGCAAAAGTTCTTAGGCTCTGATGTAGCGTATTCAAAAATTTTCTTTTCGTATGAGAATTACAACACTTATTTCAAATATGGGGTTTTGAAACTTAAATTTTTGTTTGGCTTGTGTGATGAATCAACCCCATTATCTCAGCAGTTTTTCATTGGTTCAATCACTGGATTAAATTCTTTCGCTGGGATGAGGGAAGATGAAAACTACGGGAGGCAGGTTATCCTTGGTGGGGTGGAGGCAAGGTTTAAGAATCCAGTTAAAATTATCTTTGAAAATTTTATTTCATTGCGTTACGATGTTGGTTCGGCTTGGGAAAAGTTTGAAGCGGTGAGGTGGAAAGATTTAAGACAGGGGATAGGGATTGAGATTGGTTTTGATACACCAGTTGGGGCATTGAGGATAATTGCTGGGAAGAGCTTTATTTTAAAGGGTGTAAAACGAGAAGGCTTGTTCTGGGGTCCGACCATATTCCAGTTTTCGCTTGGTTTTGAGTAAAAATGAACTTGATTTTTTGGTGATGTGTTTTAAATTATAGTATGAAGAACGAAAATAAAGTCAGGAAAGGACAACAGATTTGTCAATTTATACGAGGGAGCGAGAAAGAGCAATTGTAGTTGGTGTAATTTTCCCGCATCAGACCAAAGCTCAGGTGGATGAATATCTTGATGAGCTTGAACTTCTTGCTGATACAGCTGGGGCTGATGTTATTTGTAGAATTTATCAGGAAAGAGAAAAACCAGATCCAGCTTTTTTCATCGGCAGGGGGAAAGCTGAACAGATAGCAAAAATCGTCGGGGAGGAAAAAATTGATGTTGTGATTTTTGATGATGATTTATCTGGTGTTCAAATCAGAAATCTTGAGGATGTGATCAATTGTAAAGTTATAGACAGAACAACCCTTATACTTGATATATTTGCATCTCATGCGAGGACAGCCCCGGCGAAGATACAGGTTGAACTTGCACAACTTGAATATCTTTTGCCGAGGTTGACAGGTAAATGGAGACATCTTTCAAAGCAATATGGTGGTATCGGAACGAAAGGACCTGGCGAAACGCAACTTGAAACAGATAGACGACTTGTTAAAAGGAAAATTGCGATTTTGAGAAGAAAACTCAGCGAAATTGACAATCAGAGAAAAATTCAAAGAAAAGGCAGGCGAGATATATTTAGAGTTGCGCTTGTTGGTTATACAAACGCTGGAAAATCTACACTTTTAAATGCATTAGCTGATGCAAATGCCTATGTTGAGGATAAACTCTTTGCAACTTTGGATGCAACCACACGTGTGGTTAGGCTTTCTCCGACAAGGAAAATTCTTCTGACCGATACGGTTGGATTTATAAGAAAACTTCCACATCATCTCATTGCTTCCTTTAAATCAACGCTTGATGAAGTTGTTGAAGCTGACATTTTGATTCATGTCGTTGATATATCAGCGCCGAATTTTAGGGAACAGATAAAAGTTGTTGAGGAAACACTTGAGGAACTTAACTCACTTGACAAGCCGACAATCCTTGCCTTCAACAAAATTGATAAATTGCAGGATAGAAGTTTAATCTACTCCCTTGCAAATGAATATAAAGACGCGGTTTTCATATCTGCATCCCGTGGGGTTAACATTCATACATTGAAGGAAAAAATTTCCCAGATGATAGACGATCATTATGTTGAAATAACAGGAAAAGTTGAAATTTCAAATTCCAAGGCGATATCGCTTATCTACAAATTTGGGGAAGTCCTTGATGTGAAATATGATACTGATAATTACCTAACATTAAAAATCAAAATAGAGAAAAGGCATCTGCCAAAAATTTCATCGTATATTTTTTAACTTTATTTCCAGTTCTTATTTTCAACCGTGCACCAAGCTTCATCATCAACATAGAGTTTGTAGGTAGATTTTAAGCGGGGGTGTTTTTTAAGTTTAATTTTATCGTATGCCTCAACTCTAAAGAAAGATGATCTAAACCAGTTTGTATTTGGTATCCCGATTTTAAGCTTTTTATTGATCAGGTAATGATTATAGTTTTCAACCCATTGATTTTCATCTTCGGGGTAGTAAGAGAAATCACGAATTATGTCGGTTATGACCATTCCAGTTGAAAGTATAAATTTTTGAATGTGATACCATTTTTCAAGGTTTGCTTCAATATGTGTTAGCCCAAAGTATCCAGCGGAGTTTCTCTTTTTGAGCGCTTGCATACAACGATATGTAAAGAGAATGAAACCTTCCAAAGTTTCAACAGGATCTGTTAAGAATGTATCATATTTGTTCATCTCTTTTTTGGGAAAGGAATCAAGGACATCGTGCGTTATAGTTTTTATGTTAAGGTTGTATTCTTTTGAGACATCATTTATAAAGTCGGTTAACCTTTTGTCAATTTCAAGAACGGTGATTTTTCTGGAAACACCGAGTAAACCAATGGCTATGCTTACGAGGTCGTCATCTCCGAGAATGAAAACCGCTTTATTTTCAATATCTCCTCTTTCATACATAAAAATAGCCCGTCTCATTGCATCTTCAGCGCTTATGAAACCTTGATCATATTCAATTGATGGTAATGGGCGATTCTTAACTATGTTCTTATAAGTTTCAAAAATTTTCTGATATTCGCCTTTTATCTCTATTCCACCACGACAATGCTCACATCGGGGATCTGGGTAGAATTTTAAAGAGGTTTGATTATTGAGATAAAATTTTTCGCCGTCCCTTTTTATGATATTATCTTTTATAAGTTTATTCAGGGTTTGATAAAGCTCTTTTAAAGTCCCGTCCTGTCTGTT
This sequence comes from Candidatus Kryptobacter tengchongensis, assembly GCA_001485605.1. GTDB lineage: Bacteria > Bacteroidota > Ignavibacteria > Kryptoniales > Kryptoniaceae > Kryptonium > Kryptonium tengchongense. Next base: position 159,301 of record FAON01000009.1, on the reverse strand, counting down.
GACTATTTCCCAGAAAGTTTTTGAGCCGGAAGCCAGGGAACGCAATATCTGATTCTTTATCCTTTCGTTGATCATAATTTCTTCTGCCACACTTTAATTTTTTAAATTAATTTACAATTCATTCTGTTAATTTCAAAAGTCATACTTTACAAAATTGGGTCGGGAAGACTTGAAATTTTGATAAAAATTTTGTGCAGATAAATTTGAAGGTGTGTCATTTTTGAACAATCCAAAGTTTTCGGGCTTATTTTTGCTTAAATTAAAATAAAATTTCCTCTGGCATAGAGTTTGCATTTTAGTTAAAATGAAGGTATATTAAGTGAGAAAATAAAATTTTGGATTCATTCATGAGGAACTTTAACATCACAGAGCGTATTCAGCGGGTAAAAAAATACTTCCGAAGAACTTCAAAGGAAGAGGTGATGCTTTTAATAAATCAAGCGATAAAAAGGCTTGGGGAAATTGAGAGAAAAACTGACGAGATATGGGCTTATGTTATAGATATGAGCAAGAAAAGAGATAGGAAAATTTATGTGGAGTTGATTGGGGAGGAGCTGGATAGAATAGTTGAGGAGGTTGAAACTATAAAGGAAATTTTAAACAAGGCAAAAGAAAACATTCATCTTTCCCAGCGGAAAGAATACGAAATTGACCTTTGGATTTAAAATGAAAGTGGAGGAGAAATGCAAGTAACACTTCAAAAAGCTTTTATTAAAATTAACAAGGAACAATGCAAAGGATGCACTCTTTGCATTGAAACATGTCCAGTTAATGTTTTGAAGGTTTCAGATAAGTTCAATTCGCGTGGTTATCACTATGCTGAATATGTTGGAGATGGTTGTACGGGTTGCGGTGTTTGTTTTTACGCTTGCCCGGAACCTGGTGCTATAACAGTTTATAAACGTGGTGCAGTTATTGATGAGGAGATTTTAGCCTCATTTAATTAAGCAAGGCGTAAAAACTGCCTTGTTTAATTTAAACTGCTAAAAACATTAGCAGAAAAAACAAATGATCTTTTAAAAATGCCAAAACAATTAATGAAAGGAAATGAAGCTGTTGTAAGGGGGGCAATTTTAGCTGGATGTAGAGCATTTTTCGGATATCCAATTACGCCAGCAAGTGAAATTGCCGAAGCTGCTGCACTTCTAATGCCTGAGGTTGGAGGGGTTTTTATCCAGGCAGAAAGTGAGGTTGCGGCAATTAATATGTTATTTGGTGCTGCAAGTGGTGGCATTAGAGCAATGACAGCGTCATCAAGCCCAGGAATAAGCTTAATGCAAGAGGGTATTTCATATGCAGCTGGCGCAGAACTTCCAATGGTTATAGTTGATGTGATGAGGGGTGGACCCGGGCTTGGGAACATAGCACCAGAGCAAGGAGATTATTACCAGGTGGTTAAAGGTGGAGGACATGGAAATTATAAGGTTATCGTCCTTGCCCCGAACTCAGTTCAAGAAATGTGTGACTTAACTTATCTTGCTTTTGACCTCGCCGAAAAATATAGAAACCCTGTGTATGTCCTTGCTGATGGATTTATAGGTCAAATGGTGGAACCAGTTGAATTTCCAGAGCCGAAAATTCCAGAGATTGATAAATCATGGTGCGTTGACGGGACTGCTGAGACAAGACATAACCTTATAACATCCATTTATCTTGCACCAGAGGAACTTGAACAGCATAACCTGAGGCTTAAGGAGAAATACGAACGAATTAAAAAAGAAGAAGTCAGATACGAAGCATATAAAACTAATGATGCTGATGTGATTCTTATTGGATATGGGATTGTTTCAAGAATTTTGAAGAGCGTCGTTGATATAATGAGGGAGGATGGATATAAAGTTGGATTGTTAAGACCGATTACTCTTTTCCCGTTCCCAGAGGAAAAAATTAGAGAGCTTGCAAAAACTACACAGCTCTTTTTCGTAGTTGAGTTAAGCACTGGGCAAATGGTTGATGATGTTAAGCTTGCTTTGAATGGGATGCGTGAGGTTAGGTTTTATGGAAGATGCGGTGGAATGGTGCCATCAGCTGAGGAAATAGTTGAGCAAGTTAAATCTATTTTTGAAGAGATTGAAAAAGAAATTGAACATCAAAAGTGAGGTGAGAAAATGGCAACGCCAACAATACTTAAAAAACCCAGCACTTTTTATGATATTTTCACAAGAAAACCGGATGCAGATAAAATAAACACTCACTATTGTCCAGGATGCGGTCATGGGAAACTTCATAAACTTATAGCTGAGGCAATTGAAGATTTTGGAATTCAAGATAGAGTTATAATCATTAACCCAGTTGGTTGTTCTGTTTTCCTTTATTACTACTTTGATACTGGACATATTCAAGTAGCGCATGGTAGAGCTCCAGCGGTTGCTACGGGAATTAAAAGGGTTCACCCACATAGCATAGTTATAAGCTACCAAGGTGATGGTGATCTTGCAGCAATAGGTGGAAATGAGATTTTACACGCAGCAAATCGTGGTGAGCATATAACTGTTTTCTTTGTTAATAACGCAATTTATGGGATGACAGGTGGTCAAATGGCTCCAACGACATTGCCAGGGATGAAAACGACAACGACGCCTCGTGGAAGGAATATTCACAATGAAGGTTATCCATTGAGGATGGCTGAGCTGATTGCAACGCTTGAAGCACCTGTATATGTTGAACGGGTTGCTTTAACAGATGCAAAAAATATGGCAAAAGCGAGAAAAGCAGTAAGAAAAGCAATTCAAATTCAAATTGAAAACAAGGGATTTGCTTTTGTTGAGGCGCTCTCCGCTTGCCCAACTGGCTGGGGAATGAATCCACCAGACGCGGAAAAGTGGATTAATGAAGTTATGACCAAATATTTCCCTCTTGGCGTCTTTAAAGATATTTCAGATAAAGTTGAACCTGTAAAGTTTGAAAAGAAAATTTTAACGCCTGAGGAAATCAAAAAAGCAATCGGCATTGATGGTGAGACGATCGTGGGGGTGAAAAAATATCAAAGAAACAGAATTGCTGAAAAATATAAAAATCCAAAGATCAAAGTTGCAGGTTTTGGTGGTCAAGGGATACTTTTGCTCGGGCTTGTGCTTGCTCAGGCGGGAATGCTTGAGGAATATCATGTCTCCTGGCTTCCATCTTATGGACCTGAAATGAGAGGCGGGACGGCAAATTGTCATGTTAATATCTCTGAAACTGAGATCGCCTCGCCCCTTGTCTCAATTCCAACCGTATTAATAGCAATGAATAGACCTTCACTTGAAAAATTTGAACCAACTGTTAAACCCGGTGGAGTCATATTTTATGATAATTCATTGATTGATATTGAGCCATCAAGAAAAGATGTTGAAATTGTCCCTGTGCCAGCAACTAAAATTGCGGATGACCTTGGCTCAACGAAAGCTGCAAATATGGTTATGATCGGAGCATATATCGGTTATACAGGGATCCTAACAAAGGAAAGTATATTTGACGCACTTGATTTAACTGTTAAGAGAAAAGAATTAAACGAGATAAACAGAAAAGCAATTGAAGCGGGAATTAAATTTGTCGTATGATTAAAAGGGGCTGAATTTCTCAGCCCCTTTTAATTAATCTTACCACTTCATTGAAAACCATATCAACCGTTAATAATTTCATGCATTTCATATAATCATCTCCCTTTCTATTGCAGAAATCAAGATGGCAGGGGTGACATTCAACATCTACCCTTAAAGCTTTATAGCCTTTGCTTTCGGGGTATGGGAACCATATATCTTCCTCTCCTGGTCCAAAAATCCCAATTGTTTTCGTTCCAACAGCAACAGCAATATGCATAGGTCCACAATCATTTGAAATATATAGATCAAGCATAGATAAAACGCTTGCAAGTTCCCGTAAATTAAGCGAGTCAAGCAGTGTTATATTTCTTTTATTGGTGAGGTTGAAAACTTCAATTGCTAACTCTGTTTCCTCTTTTGAATGAGTGATGATTACATTAGCATTAAGTTTTGATGAGATTTTATCCGCAAGCATTGCGAAATTTTCCTTCAGCCACATTTTGGCAGGCCATGTTGCCCCGGGATGGATTCCAACAGTTTTTCTATTTAAGTCAATCCCTTTCCCCTTTAGATAATTAATTGCCCATTTTCTTTCTTCATCTGTAAGAAAGATTTCAGTTTTAATGTCAATTTCAGATAAAGGCTCGTTAAATGTAATCCCAATTGGCTTCAGATAATCAAGGTGAAATTTTATCGCGTTTTTTCTTTCGGCGCTTTTTGGTATCGGGTGGGTATAAAGATATTTTCGCCATCCAAATTCTCCACCAATTCTCGTCCTTGCCCCGCTTAAAAAAGTTAGAATTGCGCTTCTTGGGTTTCCAAATAAATCAATTACAAGGTCAAATTTTTTCGCCCTTAATTCCTTGATAAATTTAATTTGTTCCTTCATGCCCCAAGAGAAATCAAACGGTATCAGCTCATCAAGATATGGATTATTTTCAAGGAGTGAGATTGCGTTTTTATCAGCAAGGTAAGCGATGTATGAGTTAGTGAATTTGTTTCGCACCGCTCTTATAACAGGGGTTGTTAGCACGACATCACCTATAAACCGAAGGCGCGTTATCAAAATCCTTTCAAAAGTGTTCATTTTTTGTGAATTTGAAATTTTTTTGACAAATTTAGTTAGATAAAAAATAATTTGAAAGAAGAAATTGCTTCGTGAACATTCGGCAGGTGCAGTTGTTTATAGAGAGGAAGGAGGGGAGTATAAATTTTTAATTTTAAAATATGGACTTGGGCATTGGGATTTTCCGAAAGGTAATGTTGAAAAAGGAGAAAGTGAAATTGAAACAGTTAAAAGGGAAATTGCTGAAGAAACAGGAATTGACCAAATAGAAATAATTGAGGGTTTTAAAGAAGGGGTTGGATATTACTACAGATTGAAAGGAAATTTAGTTTATAAAACTGTAAATTATTATCTCGCCAAAACAGAGCAAAAGGATGTGAAATTATCTTATGAGCATGAAGATTACGCTTGGGTTACTATTGATGAGGCACTAAAATATATCAAGCATAAAAATAGTATCAATGTTTTAAATAAAGCCTATCAGTACATAAAAAATAAAAAAAGTGAGTCCAGGTGAGGAAAATTATTAACTTTCTTCTTCTTGCCCTTATTCCGCTTGCTTTAATTACAATTATAATCTTTTTAGCAAGGATTTTAACTGTTGATGATAATCTTTTTGATGAGAGCGAGATTTACTCTTAAAATTAAAGAGCCGGGCGCTTTTACGCCCGGCTCTGAAGAATTACTTTATCAACATCATCTTCTTAACACTTACGAACTTGCCTGCCTCAAGACGATAGAAATAAACCCCACTTGGATATCCACTCATATCCACACTAATACTGTACCTCCCAGCAGAAATCTCATCCTCAAATACCTTCATGACCTCTCTGCCAAGAATATCATAAATTGTTAGCTTAACATGTTCCTTCTGTGGTATTTCAAACTCTATCTTCGTCGCAGGATTAAATGGATTAGGATAGTTCTGATATAGTTGATAATTATTTGGAATAATGTGTGGGGTTTTCTCAATAGCAGTTGCTATATCTTCTGCGTAAGGTCGGACAATAAAGAAAGGAATTGGGTAGCTATTATTACCATCAAAGATGTCAATAAATTTACCACCTATGTAAACATGCCTATATTTTTGATTAACTTCAACAACTTTTGAAGTTGAAGTCGGATGTCCCCGTAATTGCCACTCTCTACTAACTTTCTTACCCGTTTTTTTACTTAACGCTTCAACCGATGACCCGGCAAAATAAGCGACTGAGTCAGTTAAAGCAACCGAAGAGTAGTAATAAGAACCAGATTGAATTTCAGGTTTCCACTTTGTTACTTTTCCATTATATGTGTAAATTGATGCAATTCTTTCTCTTGTTGAATCGCCAGTGATAGTGAAACCTCCGCAAATATAAATTACTGAGTCATCTATTGCTATATCTATCGGTGCGGTTGTAATTCTATTGTATTGGTCATATCCAACATGGAATGGGTCTGTTTGCCAGTCAAGAAGTTTAACGCTGTCAAGTCTTGTTGAAAATGCAGCCATAAATGTTCTTGGTATTGTATCAAGTACCTTAGTGAACCATCCAGCAACAAATAATGTATCATTTTTAATGTCTATTGAATTAACTCCCCCAAACAGCTTGGCGCTCCAATTCAGGATTGAGCCAGTTCTTGGTTCTATAATCACGAGTCCCCTTGTTTCAGGTAAATAATAACCAAAACCACCTGCGACATAAATTGCACGTGGAGTTGGTATTATCTTTTTTACTCCATTGTAACCCGCCCAATAATTGAGCGTATTATTTGCTGTCCCGAAATTCCATTTTTTCTTAACTTGACCTGTTTTTAAATCAAGCGCAACAAAGATATCAGGATAGCCCCTTACATTTAAATAGTCATACCAACGTCCACCTGTTAAAGCCATATTCCCCCCAACATAAAGAGTTGAATCCATTATAGCAAGAGCAGATATTAGTTTAACAGGTTGATTAATATAATTTCCTTGTTGATTTATAGAATAAGGTTGTTCAACAAAATTAAACTCAGGACCAATCCAATCGTTTATTATTTTTCCTGTTTTTGCATTAACTGCGCAAAGCGAATTTCTTTGTTTTACCTGTCTTCCAAGCGAGCCCATTATCCTTGTAGAAGGATTGGCTGCAACAAGTAATTTACCATTCCATGGTTGTATTGAAAAAACCAGTGCTCCAATCATACTCTGAAGACCTGGGGGATTGTCATCGTCATTATCAACGACACTGCCTTTCCAATCTACTACATTTCCATTAACATTGAGAGCTATAATGCCGTATCTAAAAATTGTATCGGTAGAGGTTACTATTCCTGTTAGTGTATTTCCAGCAATAAATATGGTATCTCCAACAAATGCTAAATCATATACTTCTGAGCCTGTGATTACATTCTGATGTGTGAAAGATAGATTTGCTTTCCAGCTGGTTAATTGACCTGTTGAAAGGTCAAAACAAGCGATTTTATTTCTTTTTTCTACATTAATGTAATTAAACGAACCACCTACATATAAATTTGAATTGTATGTTTTGATAACATTTACAATGGCGGGATAGTTGTCACCTTGGCTGTAAGTTGCTGCCGGATTCCATCCTTTAATTTCACCAGTTATTTTGTTGATTAAAGCAAGTGATAATCTTTTATATGTCCCAACTGAATCAAATTGACCTCCAATATATACATCTCCATCATTAACGGCAATTGCATAAACTTTGCCTGCAGATGAGCCAAATTTAACCATAGGATTCCAAGGTAAAAGTTCCCCTGTTTTGATATTGAGTGCGGCGATTCCATATCTTGTTGAGTTTCCGATCTTTTGAATGTCTCCGCCAATGAATAATACCGAATCTGAAATAGCTAACGCTTTGATCCCTAAATATTGTACAATTATTGAATCCGTTTTCCAAGGCAATACTTTTCCAGTTCTTGCGTCAAGCGCAGCAATGTGAGTTCTTATAGAATCTCCAATTATTCTGAATTTACCTGCTACATAGAGTATGGAATCAAGCAATATCATTTTATTTACGATTATTTCTTCTCTAAGTCTAAGATTAGGTGAAAGTTTAAAATTGTCATCAATGCTTCCATCTGAATTTACGTGAATGATTCCGCTAAAAGATTTTATGAGACCATTTTTCCCCATAACCTTAAGAGTATAATAACCGCCTAAATAAAAACCGCCCTTACCATCAGGAATAATTGTATTTATTTGACCATTTAACAACCTGAAAAAGTTTGTATCTACATCACCTGTTTTGAGATCAAGCGCCCCAAAAGAACCTATTGGTGGTCCCCAGAAATGAAAAGCTCCACCGACAAAAACAGTATCTCCATATGGAAGTATAGCATACACGGGACCGTTGGGAACATCGGGGTTATCAAAAAGCTTAAAAATAAGACCCTGTTGCGAGTAAATAGTAGAATAAAACAAAAACGATAATAAGAAGATATTCAAAAAAATCTTCCTCATCATTTAAGCCCTCCGTGTTTATTTTGATGAAAACGGGATAAACTAAACAAAATTAAAGAGCCGGGCGCTTTTACGCCCGGCTCTGAAGAATTACTTTATCAACATCATCTTCTTAACACTTACGAACTTGCCTGCCTCAAGACGATAGAAATAAACCCCACTTGGATATCCACTCATATCCACACTAATACTGTACCTCCCAGCAGAAATCTCATCCTCAAATACCTTCATGACCTCTCTGCCAAGAATATCATAAATTGTTAGCTTAACATGTTCCTTCTGTGGTATTTCAAACTCTATCTTCGTCGCAGGATTAAATGGATTAGGATAGTTCTGATATAAAGCAAATTTACTTGGAGTTATATTTTCATCTTTTTTAACACCTGTTATTGCATCTGGAATCCAACCTATCAAATAATATCTAAGTGCTTCCCCGGCAATAAAATAAATTCTCTCCAAATCTTCATAAGCAAACGGTTTAAAATCATCCCAGAATATCTCGCCTTGACGTGTGAAATTAGTTATTCCAAAATCAGAAAGGTTGTATGTCCGAACGCTTTGGAAATTATCAAGCGAATTAATATGATAAATTTTTTGAGTTTTTGTAATTCCAAGCACATGGATGTTCCTATCTCTATCTCTGAGGATTGAAACAAACTGCGGGCTATCAAGGTTTGTGTATAACCCTGCTGATGTGGGTATTGAGATCACAGAGTCGCGGACAAGCTTATATTTATAGGATAAAAGATCTTTTGAATAGTTTAGCCAGTAAGATTTTTCAAAGCAATGCATATTTCCATTTTTATCAACCTCAAACGCAATATCAGTTCTGCCACCTCCAATGTCTAAATTTTCTGAGATAAATAATCTTTTCGGATTTGAAAAACCATTTAAGTTCCCATAAACAAAGTTAACGCCGCTGACATAATTAAGGTAGATTATATATACATTCCCATTATTTGTTGACTTTATTCTAACCCAATTGGTGCCCGATATAGAAAGCGTCCCACCAGTATTGATCGGAGGAGCAAAGGTTCCAGATGAATTATTTGTATAGTAGATAATTCCGGTATTATTTTCATACTTCACATACACAACATGAGCAATTCCATTGTCATCAATGTCAAAGTCTATATATGTCCCTTGCGGAATCGTATCTGGCATAACACTGTAACCTCCTTCAAGTTGGAGGTTTGATGTTAATTTGTAATAATACCATTGCCCCAAATCGGTGTTACCATGGGATAAAACTTTAAAAATAAGCAAGTGAATTTGATTGTTTTTATCAACTCTAGCAATGGGATATATCCATGATGAAAATCTTGGTCTTAATCCGATATGTCCAGGTAGATAAATCTTTTTAATATCTGCCGTATCAAATTCAGTTAAAAATTCGTTGTTTGTTTCCCTTATCTCAAATAGATATATAACTCCTGTTGAATCGTTCAATAATTCATATCTTGCCGTGTTAAACAGGTAAGGTTTGTTATCATGCTTGACAAGATTGAGAGCCTTGTATTGCTGAGGACCAGAAAATTTAATCTCGGAGTAGGGGATAAGATATTTATAAATAAAATTGCCCTGTTTCTGCCTGACTAAATATTCGGGATAATTAAATAAAATTACAGCATCGTTTGAGTTTAATGCATCTATACTACTATATTTCAATACACCAGAGGTGGGATTAGTAAGATTTGAGGGGAAGATTGATTGGTCAATTGGGTGATATAATGAATAGCCTGAAAGGTCAGAGATGGGGAGATTTTGAAATAGATAATACCCATAACCCGAACCAATTTTTAAAACATGCAGTTTGTTATCTCTATCAAGTGTGAAAATTGAATTGTCAAGAGGAGATGTCATTGGCATCAATCCATTTTGAGTTAATGATATTTGAAATTTTGCAATGGTCTTGTAACTATCGTTATAGTCAGCCATATGCAAAGGGATTTCTACGGGAAGAACTGGAGTTGAAGAAGTGCTATGGGATATTATTTGTCCTTGACCATTGATGTCATATTTTAAGAGAAAATTTTCAACATAAAGAGTATCATAGGGGTAAAGATTATCATGAGCTCTGTAAATTAGGTTAACGAAAAGATTTTTATTTGCAAATGGGATAACAGAAGGTCCGGCAAATGGGTTGGCAGAATTTGGCAGATTAATCTGTATAGTTTTAGGTGTAATGTTATTTGCTGAAGGATTAACAAGTTGAGTCCATTTAATTACAGTATAAAACGGAAAATAGTGAAGGAAATTGACAACGATTTGAGCATCTGTTGTTCTAATTACATTAACTTGAAAATAATAAGGCGAAATATAACCAGAAATTGGTAAGGCAGTTGTACCCAAATAATAAACAGTATCAACTTGAGAGTTTGTATAAAACATATACACTCTATCTGAATCGCCATATCCAAAACCCGCTTTAAAAGATGCAAATGCTATATGGATTACATCAGATGTGTCAACAGCAAAATCGTATCTATCTGCAAGATAAGTAAAGAAATTGAAATCTGGGATTTGGGTGTGAGCGCGAGCAATTGGTTTAAATGGACCGAAATACCCGTTTTTATTATTCGTTGTATAAAATCTTCTCCCGTCGTAACTCAGAACATAGATATTTCCCTGTGCATCATATTTTACCCTGGCATGGTAAAAATCTTCAAGGTTGGGCTCTCTCTGATATACTGTAAATACTTGGGAAACTTGAGAATTTAGGATTGAGAGCATAGAAATAAAAACTAAAACGATGAGGATAATTCTCTTAGCCATAGCACCCTCCGTTTTTTGTTTTTATCATAAGTTAAAAAAAACTGTTATAAGTTAGAAATTTCCCAAAGAGTTTTATGTGATTTATATCACTTTACAGTGAGTGCAAGGTTTCTTCAGGGTTTCAAAAAAGGTATTATGATGGTGGTATAGAATTGCAAGCGGGGGTAAGATCAAATTTTTAACTTATTTGAAATTTTAGGCTGTTTTTTTAACTTTATAAAAAATAAAGTTTTTCACACATGAGCGCTACATCGGATGATTTTAACTTAAAAAACTTGCAGAAAATTTTTTTAAGTATCGCAGAAAAGAAAGCAAAGCAGATGATGGAGGCAATTGAATTAAAAAATTTTGATTTAGTTAAACTATACGCACATCGACTTAAAGGTTCCGGTGGATCATATGGCTTCTCAAGGATTACAGAAATCTCATCTCAAATAGAGCAGAAATGTATCCAGAACTCTTGCGATGAAGTTATAAAGTTAGTTCAAGAGTTGCATAACCTGATTGATAAATTAAAGCAGGAGATTTGCTCGGAATGATTTTGTTTTTACTTTATCTTATCTTCGTTTTTTCTTCCGATATACACAAAAAGATTGAGGACATCAAAAAATACGCTGTTTGTTATTCAAAGGTATCAGTAGATGAGATAGAAAGTTTTGAACTTTTAATCCTTGACCCAGACCATTACACAGCGGATGAAATAGCGAAGTTTAAAGAATATGATGTAATTTTAATAGCATACATCAACATAGCAGAATTTGAAACCTATCGGGGTTATTCCATCCCAGATTCCTTGATAATTGGAAAGAACCCAAATTGGGAAAATCATTTTTATGTTGATATAACATCTGATATCTGGCAGGATTTAATTTTCAATCAAATTATTCCGAAAATAATATCAAAGAATTTTGATGGCTTTTTCATTGATATGATAGACATTGTTCAAATTTTCCCGCATTTTAGGGAAAAGGTGATTGATATGATAAGGCTGATGAAAGCGCAAAATAAAGGGAAATTTATCATTGCCAACAACGGTTGGGCTTTAATTGACACATTAAAAAATTATGTTGATGCCTTTTTGATTGAGGGGCTTTTTACAAGGTATGATTTTCAGAGGAAAAGATACTTTGTTAGGTTTGAGAAGGAGTATGCCAGTAAGGTTGAAATTTTGAAATCTTTGGGTAAGAAAATTTTTACGCTTGATTTTTTGTCAGAAAATGATAAAAGAAGAAGTTATGTTAAGAACCTTTCACGATATTATGGATTTACGCCCTATGTGTCAACGATAGAACTAAATAAAATTTATAGATGACTCTGGAAATTAAAGAGAGGCTTGATATTGGGAAAATTTCCGATTTAAGGGCAAAGGTAAAGGATTTTTTGCTATCAAATGGGGTTGAGGATGAAACCGCAGGCGATGTTGAACTTGTTGTGAGTGAAATTCTTACAAATATCTATAAGCATTCATATAAAGGGAATGACGGTGATGTCGTTATAAGGGTTTGGGTGAACGATGAAAAGATTGAGATTTCAATAAGAGATTTCGGTGAAAAGTTTGCCCCGGAAAAAGTTAAAGAGCCTGATCCGGAGGTTCTTGCAGATCATGGTTATGGTCTTTATATTGCGAGCCAAATCATGGATAAAATTGAATATATACTTTCTCATGAATCTGGAATGGAGGTAATTTTAACAAAGTATCTGAAAAAAAATGGTTGATGTTTGTTTGATACTTGAGGGGACATATCCTTATGCCATTGGTGGTGTGTCAAAGTGGGTGCATACACTTGTGAAGAATTTAAATCACATTGAATTTTCAATCGTTCATTTATATTCTGGTGAGAAAAGAGATGTTAAATTTGAAATTCCCGAAAATGTTAAGTCAATCGTTGAAATAGATGTGCTAAATGGACTTGGGTTTAGATTTGATTTTAGCGATCTGATTGAAATTGTGCCCGAAGCAAAAGTTTATCATAGTTTGTCAACTGGATTTGCAGGACTTTTGGGCTTGCAGATGAAATCTATGAAAATGAAACCTTTGATTTTAACTGAACATGGTTTGTATTGGAAGGAGATTGAATTTGGAGTTGATGAGGTTGAATGTGGTTTTAAAATTTTCAAAAGTTCAAAAGAGAAAGAAAAACTTTGCACTGAAAGAAGGGGGTATTTAAAAATTTTCAAAGATATAGCAAGGAGATGTTATCTTGGTGCTGATGTAATCACAACTGTTTGCAGATATAATTTTGAGCAACAGTTGAGTTTGATTTCGGGGGATGAGGTGAAAGATTTAAGATCAAAATTTCATGTTATTGAAAATTTTGTTGAGCCTGAATTTTTTAAATCCACCGTTGGGGGGAGCAAAGTTGGAAAAATCGTTAGCTTTATCGGAAGGGTAGTAGGGATAAAGGATGTTAAAACATTTATAAAAGCGATGCCTTTAATTTTAGAGAAGGTTAATAATGTTAATTTCTTAATTATCGGTGATTTAACGCAGGATGTTGAATATGTGAGTGAATGTTTTAAATTGGTTGAGGAACTCGGTCTCGTCGGCAGGGTAACATTTACCGGGGAAGCGGACAGCATTGATTATCTTAACATAACGGATGTTCTTGTTTTGCCAAGCATAAGCGAGGGGCAACCCTTTGTAGTTCTTGAAGCTATGGCTTCAGGTGTTCCAGTGGTTGCAACATCTGTTGGTGGAGTCCCAGAACTTATTAGCGAAAGTGGGATTGAATGTGGATTTTTATTTGAGGTCGGTGACTATATTAAACTTGCTGAAAATGTTGTTAAAGTTTTAAATGATGAAATTCTGTGGAGGAAACTGTCCGAGAATGGAGTTAAAAAGGCAAAAAGATTTACAGTTGAGAGGTTTATTAAACGCTATGAGCAGATTTATTCAAATTTTATTTGAAGAGTATGGTTTAATTCCGAGGGAGTGTGATAATTTATTACATAAAATCAAATGAGAAAAAAAGCAATTCTTTTTGAGACTGAAGGAACTTATCCATTTGTTGGCGGTGGAGTGAGCACATGGGCAGATATACTTGTGAACAATTTAAAGGATTTTGATTTTTATATTTATGCTGTAACGGGAATGCCTTATGTTGAATATAAGTATAAACTTCCTTCAAATGTAAAGTTAGTTCGTCAAATTCCGTTATGGGGTTCTGAGGAGCCCTTTGAAGATATATTTTTTGAAATACCTTTTTCAAGCATTTATATAAGAAAGACGAAGGTTAGCGAGAGGGTTGTCATTCGGAAATTTATCCCGATATTTATTGAGTTTATTTCATCTCTTATGAATCCATTTTCTGATCCTGAAGAATGTGCGGGTTATATATGGCTTATGCACAGGTATTTCAGCGAATATGATTATAAGCAAACATTTAAAAGTTTCGCTGTATGGCAGGAATTTAAAAGGTTAGTTGTTTTGAAATATCTTGAAGAAAATCAGTTCCTCAGGGAGGATGAGGTTCCTTCTGTTTATGATTTAACACTTGCGATGAGGTGGCTTTATCATTACCTGATGCCACTTTATGTTGATGTGCCGGAGGTTGATTTAAGCCATGCGACGGCAGCTGGTTTTAGCGGGTTGCCGAGCGTGGTCGCAAAGATGAGAAGCGGGATTCCGCTTGTCGTGACAGATCACGGGGTTTTCGCAAGGGAAAGATATATTGGAATTGGGAGTGAGAAAAGTTTAAGTTTCTTTGCCAAAAAATTTTTGATAAATCTTTCAATTTTGGTCTCAAAGATGCTTTATAAGCTTGCTGATAAAGTCTTGCCAGTGTGTAAATTTAATACGACATGGGAGAAAATTTTTGGAGTTGACGAAGGTAAAATAAAAGTTATCTATAATGGTGTTGACCCCGAAGTTTTTAAGCCTAAACCGAAGCCAGAAAAAACAAGCGGATTCCCAACGGTAGTTGCAGCAGCAAGGATTATGCCACTTAAAGATATTGAAACGATGATAAAAGCAAGCGCAATTGTGAGAGAGGCAATTCCAAATGTTAAGTTCATTGTATATGGTTCTCTTGATGCTGATCCAGTTTATACAAGAAAGTGTCAACTTTTGATAAAGGAGTTAAGACTTGAGGATACATTTATACTTGCGGGACATCATCCAAAGCCGAGTGAAATTTACAATGAGGGGGATATCTCAATACTTTCAAGTATATCCGAGGGTTTCCCATATACTGTGATTGAATCAATGGCGTGCGCAAGACCTGTTGTAGCAACAGATGTGGGCGGTGTGAGAGAAGCTCTTGAAGGGTTTGGAATAATTGTTAAGCCTCGGGATCCGAAAGCACTTGCAGAGGGAGTTATTAAACTTTTAACGGATCACGAACTTCGTGAAACGCTTGGAAGAAGAGCAAGGGAAGAAGTTTTGGCAAAGTTTAGAATTGATGTTAGCGTTGGGGAATATGAAAAAGTTTATAACGAACTTATCCAGCTTAAAGATGTGAAAGATGAAAAGGAAATTTACACTTCAACATATTGAAGACGATGTTAAGAAATCTGAGTTTGCAAGAAAAATTGAAATAGTTGCGGACGAAGTCATTGAGAAAATTGGCAACCCAGTTAGCGTTCTTCAAGTTGCTGCTGTTATTGAGAGCTTGGGATACAGGCATGTTGATTGCCCAGCTGAATTTGGAAAAAAGAATATATTTGAGCTAAGCGAAGCTGTTTATAAAATTTGTAAGTTAAGGGTTAAATCAGATAGAAAGGGCAAGGAAAGCAAGTTTATTTTGTTTGGTAAAAGGATTTGGAACTTTTTCAAGCATTATTTTTCTGGACTCGCACTTGGGCTTCCAATAGCTACGCAAATTGCATTTATTGCTTTTACTGGTTATTCACTTTGGGCGTGGGTGAAGTTCAGTGAGTTGCAGGCAACGATAGTTGCTTTTGGGACGATTTTGAGTTTCATAACGACGGGTGGATTTACACAGGTTATGGGTAGAGAAGTGACATATTATTTAAGCTTGGGCAACAAGAAAACTGCGCGAGATATAGCAATTCAAATTTTTAATTATGGTGTAATTTTTACAGTTTTAGTTGCTTTACTTTTGCTTTTCCTCAACTTTATCTTTGAAGTTTTTCCGAGAAAATTTATTTACATAATTTTTGCCTATTATTTCCTTCTTTCGGTTCTGTGGCTTTCAACATCTATGCTCTATTCCGCCAAGAGAAAAATTTCAATCACGGTCATATTTTCAATTGGAACATTTATCGTTATTTATCTTCACAAGTTTAAATTTTTGTCAATTCATTTGGCGCATATTTGTGGTTTAGTCATCGCTGATGTGTTAGTCTATATCTGGGCGAGGTATGTTTTTAGATTAAAGAAAGAGGAAAGGAAGCTCGGTTATGTTTCCTTAAAAGTGAAGCGTCCGTCTGTTCTTGCGTATGTGAATAGTCCGTTTTTTAAGTTCGGGTTTTATTATTTTTTGCTGTTGTTTCTTGATAGAATTATCTCTTGGACTGCTTATTCAAAAGGGAAGTTTTATTTCTTCTGGTTTAGAACTCCATATGAACTTGGAATGGATTGGGCTTTGCTTTCATTTGGGTTGACGCTCGCTGTGCTTGAATATGCGGTGAATGATTTTTCCGAGTCACTTATTCCCATTCAGAGGAAATTTTCGGCTTTTAAAATTAAATCGTATAATTTTTGGTATTTTGATTTCTATTTTATGAAGTTTGCTTTTCTTCTCTTGTTTGGAGTGTTAAGCATAATTGTTGTGTATGTGGTTGTAATTTGGCTTGGCGACATCTATCGGCACATAAAAGAAGTTCGTGAGTTTTTCGCAAGCCCTATCACATTTAAAGTTTATTACTTTGCTTCCGTTTCTTATCTTTTTCTTGCGATTGGTTTAATGAATAATTTGTTCTTCTTTACCTTATGGAAGCCTAATTTTGGATTAAATGCGATAAGGACTGCAATTGTGGTTGACTTTGTGGTTGGGCTTTTCGCAAGCAGATTGATAAGTTGGGAGTATGGAGTTATCGGCTTTCTTGCGGGTTCATTTTCTTTCGCAATGATTTCAACATATCATATGTTAAAATTTATACGCACGCTTGATTATCAATATTATTCAGCGTTTTAAAATGATTGAAGTTTTTGCTTACATAGCGAAGCTTTACATCGGGCTTGCTCTCATCTCATACCTTATGATGAAATTTAGATTCTGGGATGAGTGCGTGGGTTGGGGTTGTTTTTTAAAGTGTTTATATCGGTTTCTTTCAATTTTAATTGTTATCCTTTTCATTGCTGTTAAGTTAAAAGCACTTGATGTTTTCTTCATATTTTCAATTTTTCTTTTAATTGCTGGCGTTGATTTCTTTTTAGCAAGTAAGAAAGCGAGAATGAAAATCAACTTTTTTAAAGTCGGGATCAATCAAAAAATTTACGATTTTCTTGATGGGATTATAAATGTCAAGTTCAAAAGCGTAAGTTTAAGGTTAAATTTTAAAATTTTTACTTTCATTTTGATTTTCTCTTTGGGGTTGTTTTTGTGGATGCAAATGGCAATTCAAAGTCGTTCTCTTTTTACAATTGAACAACATAGCAATCTTGTCAAAATCACATCAATGCTTATGAACAACTACGGTTATGGTATTGAAAATTTTGGGGTGAACTCGTTGTGTGCTTTTTTCTCTATGATTTTGGGAGTGAATCAATATGTTGTTTTGCATTTATTTGGTGCGTTTAATTTTGCGATTTTGATCGCTGGTGTTTCTTTTTTGACATATAAATTGAGCAATGACTTTTTCTCCGTGATTTTAAGTGTTTCTTTTTTCTCTTTCATTGTTCCAATTTTGAATTTTGTTTCAAATCCTATTGAGGGTAGTTCTTTTTTGCTTGGGCTTGGGTGGTTGCTTATGGTGATTGGTTTCTGGGGTGATGTTGGTATAATTCAAAAGATTTTGGGTTTAATTGTCGCTTTTTTTGTTGACATTTTCGTTGGTTTTACAACGGCGACTTTGGTCGTTTTGAGTGAACTTTTTAAGAAATTTTTTGAGAGTTTCAGATCGGACAGGGTGGGAGCGTTTAAATTTATTTTATTTGTAATTTTTATCCTTTTGTTTCTTCTTGGACTTGAAGTTTACTCAAGGTTAAGTCCAGAATTTGGTATAAAAATTTATACATTGCTTTCAAATTCGGAGGTCATAGCGTATTCGTTTGACTTTTTAAATGTTTTTATTTTGTTTATTGCTTTAACTTTGCTTGTTGAGGTTTTTTTGTGGGCTAAAGGTGAGGTTGAATCTTTTAAAGTTTTCTATGGAATTTTTCTTTGTCTTTTGTTAATTTTTACATTAGCAAGCGAGAAAGGTCTTTTGAGTTTTTTATCTTTTGAACTTTTTTATCCGATAACTTTGATAAGTTCGTTTGTCTGGCTTGCTTACATCATCAGAAAAATTTTCGGACGAAAGAAAATTTTTCACGATGTTTTTGTGGTATGTGTTACTGTTTTATTAATTTTAAACGCTTTTCTTCATGGTGGATCTAATGTTGAGTCCAGAATTGAACCTGATGAAATTGTTCAGGTCATTCAAAAAATTCAAAAAGAATCTTTACCTTTTTCTTTTGCGATAGTTTCGCATCGCGGGAGTAAAGCCATGGTTGAGAATTGGGCTTGGTTTATGGATTGGGATTATTTCGTGAAAATTTATATCTTAATTAAAGATATAGAGAAAGTTTACGATGTCGTTTATGTTATTGTCCCGAGGCAAAGTTCAATTGATAAAATTCATCCTTCTTTTTTGCCGAGGATTGATAATTTGGAATTTATGCTTGATTCCGCTTGTCTAAATTACAAATATGGATCTTCGCAGATTTATTTTGATGGTCGTGATATCAAAGTTTATAAATTAACTAAATTGAAGAGTGATTGAGCGTATAATTAAAATATACACTGAAAAATTTTCGCAGTTTTCAAATTCAGAGTTTGCAGTTGTTGATAAGGAAGGGAAGTTGATTGCCAGAACAAAAAATTATGAAGATTTTGAAGGAGGAGTTAGAGTTGAATTGAATTCAAATTATGGCACGATGTATCTTTATATAAAGCCAAGTGCAGATTTTGAGAGGGAGGTTCAACTTTTAAAGTTTTTGTATACGGAACTTTTGAATTATGAGGGTTATATAGAAGATTTGGTTCGTGAGCTTGCACACAGACAAGAAGAGCTTGGGATTGTGTATGATATAATAGCGAAGGCGAGTTTGGTTTTTGATGAGGCTGAAATTGTTAAAATAATTGTAGAAAAGGTAAATTCGCTGATTTATCCAAAAGCGTGTGTTGTTGGGATTTTTGAGGGTGATGTTTTGAATCAAAAGTATATAAGTGGGGAAATTTCGGATGAAATAAGGCTTGAAGCTGGGAGATTAATTGAGAGAGCGATTGAAAATAAGAATTTCGTCATTTCTTCAGTTCATAGCGGTGGTTCAATGCGTGGTTTGCTTGCTGTGCCGATGTTTTCCGGGGATAGTGCGGTTGGTGGGATATTCGTTTGCGGTGAGGGGAGAAACTTTGATACAGTTGAAGCGAAATTACTTCTTACACTTGGAAATTATGCTGGTATAATTCTTTACAGAAACAAGTTGGTTGAGGAGATAAAGCGTGCTGAGGTATTAAGACAGGAGATTGAGATAGCGAGGCGAATTCAAGAGAATTTGCTTCCGAAGGAAATCCCACATTTTGAGGGGCTTGATGTTCATGCCTTTATAAAGCCAAGCTCAAGCGTTGGTGGTGATTATTACGATTTCATTTCTAACAAAGGCAAAATGATGTTTTTGATTGCGGATGTTTCGGGTCATGGAATTGGAGCTGCGCTTCTTCTGTCAAGTTTGAGGAGTGTGATAAGGTTGATGTATGAATTTACGCCTAATATATCGGAGTTTTTGAAAGCTATAAACAGGGTAATTTATAAAGATACTTTTGAAATGGGGATGTATTCAACTCTTTTTGTTTGCGAATATTATCCAGAGGATTTGCTTGTTTATGGGAATGCTGGACACATTCCACCGATTTTTTTCAAACGAGATGATGGGAATATATTTGAACTTGAAGCACATGGTTCTCCAATTGGCTTATTTGAAGATGAAAGTTATGAGTTTAATAAGATAAGACTTTCAAAAGGTGATATAGTTATTATTTTCACGGATGGTTTAGTTGAAATGAGAGGTCAAAGTGATGAATTTTTTGGTGTTGAAAGGTTAAAAGAGATCGTTTATGAGAATTGCGATAAGAGCGCATTTGAAATTTGCAATGTTATAGTTGATGAGGTTATGAAGTTTAAGGGTGGGGCTGAGCAAAGAGATGATATAACTTTGCTTGTTTTAAAGAAAATTTAGGTTTGAAATGGCGAAGAAAATTTTAATTGTTGATGATGATATAACAGTTCAGCGTCTTCTTGAATTTGTTTTGAGAAGGTTTGATGTTGATGTTTTAATTGCTGATAATGGAGACGATGCAATTGATATAATTAAAAAAGAGAAGCCAGATTTAATTTTCCTTGATGTTATGATGCCTGGAAGAAACGGGATTGAGGTATGCCGTGAGATAAGGAAGGAGCCTGAACTTAAGGGTTCTTACATTGTTATGCTTACTGCGAAAGGTGAAGAGGCGGAGGTAAAAGATATGTTTGATTCTGGAGCAGACGAGTATGTGCCGAAGCCTTTTAGCCCATCCGAGATAGCTGAGATAGTTAAAAAAGTAATTTATAAGGAGCAATGATAGGAAAGATCACTGGGAAAATGAAAAGCCCAGCGAAAAGTGTTTATCATTTGATCGTTGAAACGAAAAATCTTGTTGATATATGGAAGGAATTTGGCAAATTTGGGTTTTATGAGAAACCAGCTTTTGAGGGTTTTAAATTTATTTTTGATGTTTTTGAAAGTGTGGTGAAAAGCCCAGCTTATTACATTTATTCTTTCTCAGGGGCGAGTCAGAGTTTAATTCTTGAAAATATGAGATTGAGAAGTGAAAGAATGGCTCAGCTTGACGAAGAAATAGTTGAAGCGCTTAGGGAACCTGAATTAAAAATAGTTTTTAGAGATGACTATAAAAATTTTGGATTCGTTCTCATATGGGCTGGGAAATTTCTTAACATTCCGCTTTATCTTTCGGGTGAGTATGTTGGGAATTTATTCAGTGGACCTCACGAACCCGAGCCTGTGAGCAAGGAGCTTGCAAATTGGTTTAAGGATTTTTCAAACGCTTGTGCTGTCGCAATAAAACAGATAAAATTTGGTGAGGAAACTCGTTCAAGAATGCGATTGCTTGAGTCACAGGTTCAAGTAAGCAAAAAAATGCTTGGATCAGCTCTTGAGGTGAATAGGTTTCTTGGACTTCTTCTTGAACTTGCTATAACTGCAACTGGAAGTGATGCTGGATTTGTTGCGATGTGGGATGATAAAATTAAGAGAATGAGAATAAAAGCGAGCAAAAATTTGTCGGATGATTTTATAAATTCACTTGACCTTTCGCCTGACACAGGACTTTTTGAATGGTTTGGGGATGGCGATGAGATGATAGTTCGTGATTTTGAATTTCTTTTGAAATTTAATGTTAATTCAATAATCGGTGTTCCGCTTGTTGAGGGTAAGAAACTTCTTGGGATCTTTTCACTTGTTAATTTTAAAAAGTTAAAACAATTTGATGAATTTACCGTAAAAATTCTCTCAACATTTGTTGAGCAGATAAAAATAGTAATTCACAATGTTGAACTTTTTAGCCAGTTTACAGATCGCTACCTTAAAACGCTTATCGCCCTTGCTGAGGCTTATGATATGAGAAGTGAATACACCGCTGGGCATTCAAATAGAGTTGCAAACCTTGCAGTTGAAATAGGTAAGAAGCTTGGGTTTGATTCTGAGAAACTTCGTGAACTTAAAATTGCCGGATTAATTCACGATGTTGGAATGTGCGGAGTTGTTGAAGTTGGTGGTGGTTATCAGGCTGATTATAATCATCCAGTGATTGGTGCAAGCATGGTGGAGATTCTGCCAATTTCATCGGATATAATTGAGGGAATAAGAACGCATCAAGAATGGTATGATGGCTGGGGATTTCCACAAGGTTTAAAAGGTGATGAAATACCACTTTTTGGAAGGATTTTGGGGTTGTGTGAGTTTTTCGTTGAGGTGTCTTCAAACTCCAAACTTCGCAAAGCTATGTCTTATTCTCAAATTGAATCTGAAATAAATCAAAGAACAGGGGCACAATTTGATCCGAAGGTTGTCTCTGCCTTTTTTGAAGTTATGGGTGAAAAGAGGGAGAAAGCCGGAACTGGGTGGATTGAGGAATGTTGGAAATTCAAAGGTGAACCAAAAGATGTATGTTCAAGATGTCCTGTTTACGATGGGAATTTCAAGAGATGTTGGCAATCACCAGAAATTATGTGCAGGTTTCATGGGGATTATTCATGTGAAGAATGCTTCATCTTTCTTGAATGGATTGAAAGAATCAAAACAAAAAAACTGGAGAAGAGAATGGAGTACACAGTCAGCGAGAAAAATAATTATGTGATCGTTAAGCTTAAAGGTGAGCTTGATGTTGCAAGCTCAATACAGGCAAGGGATATTTTTAAAGGTTTAATTGACAAGGGGAAAGTGAATATAATCATTGATTTTTCTGATGTCACTTTCATTGATAGTTCCGGGCTTGGGATAATTGTTGTCGCATATAGGAATGTGAAGGAGAAGGGTGGAGCGATAAAATTTGCAAATGTTAGCCCAAGGATAAAGAAACTTTTTGAGATAACGAGGACGGAGAAACATTTTGAATTTTACAGCACTGTTGAAGATGCGGAAAAATCTTTTTGAAATACTCCCTTTTTTAACATTTCTTCTCTTTGCCTCGTGTAAAGTTCAACGGACTGAAAGCTTTTTTTCAATTGATGAAGTGGAGAAAATTCTTTTGGTTTATGATTCTTCAGATATTTATTCGCTTAAGTGTGTTGAAAATGCTAAATGGGCTTTCAAATATGCAAAGTTAAATTATGATGAAATTGACCTTGTTGATTATCCAGAGGTTAAATTTGAAAAACTTCAGAATTATTATGCTCTTGTCTTTGCGACTGAATTTATAAAAAAGCTTTCAAGAGATGATTGTGAGAGAATAAAAGATTTTGTTTTTTCAGGTGGAGGGCTTGCGATAATATATCGTGGGTATAATGAAAATTTATCAGATCTTTTCGGGGTAAGATTGCGAGGTAAGCAGAATTTATTTTTGAAAATAGGGAATTCAGGTCTTGTTTTTAATGTTAATTTTTTGCCAATGCTCAAAGGCACCATCATCCCAGATTCAATTTTTCGTGATCTCTCATTATTTGATTTTGTCCACTTCGGTTCAAAGGATATAATTGCGATGACATCCGCCAAGGTTCCTGTTATATGGATGTTAAGGTATGGAGCGGGGAAAGTTATATACTGGAATACATCTCTTCTTTCAGATAAATTATTTCGTGGCTTTATAACCCAATCGGTCGCGTCGGTTTCAGATAAATTTGTTCAGCCATTTCCTAATTTCGCGGTCATTTTCATTGATGATTTTCCAACCCCCGTTTTTAATGTGAGGAGAAGTCTTATATGGAAAGAGTTTAACATGACAATGGCAGAATTTCACTTTTTCGTTTTTTATCCTGATATGGTTAAGCTTGCAAATGAGTTTGGGTTGAAATATACTGCTGGGCTTGTTTTTAATTATGGCGCAGATGTTAAGCCGCCGTTCCATTTGGCTGAATGGAGGGAAGGAAAGGTGAGAGTTCTTGGAAAAGAAGTTGAAGTTTCAAAATCAATAGCAAAACAATTTAAGCTGAAAAATGAACTTGCGCTTCACGGGTATAATCATTATTCACTTTTAATTGATGAATGGGGAGAGATTGAAAATATGAAGAAAGCGTTAAAGTTTGTGCAAAGAAAGTGGATAGAGGAAGGGCTCGGGGATTTGCCGACAACATATATACCTCCGACTAACTGGATTGATTCAATAGGGGTTCAAGCGATAGTTCAGACTTTTCCATCAATAAAGGTTATAGCGGGGTTATATTCTGGTTTTTTTGATGTTGGACAGTATAGGGAATTTGGTCCCGAACCGTGGAATGAAAAACTTTACTGTATCCCAAGGGTTTCAGCTGGATTTTTAATTGATGATTATATGAAAATGTTAATTCTAAGTGAAATGGCAATGCTTGGCGTTTGGACCCACTTCGTTCATCCCGATGATATAATTTACACCCCTGATGAGGTTGAAAACCCAGAGCTTGTTAGAAATTGGTTCTATCTCCCGTGGCGTGGGAGAAACAACGAAGGACTTTATTTTAAATTTAAAAATTGGGTAAAAGATTTTGTTGAAAGTTACCCATTCATAAGGTTCATGACATGCAGAGAGGCATATGAGGAGATGAAAAGATTTGACAATTTGAAGATCAAATGTGAATTTGGTGATAATGAAATCAAAATAAATACGAACCAGAAAAATGTTTTTCTCAATGTTCAAATTGATACAAAGTATAAAAACCTTGAGGTCATTAACGCTGAAATCGTTTGCTCATCTCAAGGCATTTTCACGAATACAGTAGTTCTTAAAACAACGGATGAATCAGTTATTTTAAAGTTGGACTAAAATTAGCAAAAACAAAAATACACAAGGAATGAAGGCGTTTTTTTACAGCTTTAAAAGCATAGTTTTTCATCTTCGTTTTAACATCTCAATTGCACTTTTACCTGTTTTTCTGTGGGGATATGCGCTTACAGAGGCGGATATAAGTAGAAATTTTATCAATGGAATTATCATTTTGCATCTTTTGATTTATCCTGCAAGCAATGGAATTTATTCGTATTTTGACGAAAGGAAAGGGGTGATATATGGGTTTAAGGGTGTAAAACCAGCATCGGTGTTTACGCTTGTGGCTTCAATTATTTTGCTTCTTGTTGGGATTTATTGGGCTTCAAAAGTTAACATTTCGTATTTCTCAATTGTTCTTGCTTTTGCAATTTTGTT
Source organism: Candidatus Kryptobacter tengchongensis (assembly GCA_001485605.1). Lineage (GTDB taxonomy): Bacteria > Bacteroidota > Ignavibacteria > Kryptoniales > Kryptoniaceae > Kryptonium > Kryptonium tengchongense. Next base: position 134,494 of record FAON01000009.1, on the reverse strand, counting down.
TTTCCTTTTTTCGTTTCCATCAACTGGCATAAAGAAAAGGCCATTTTATGCTATTTCATTTCTTGGTTTAACTTATGGTTTGCTTGGGTTTCTGGCTGGATGGGTTTGTGCATTTGATTTAAAAGGGTTGTTAAATCCATTTCATCTTGGTGGGGCTGTTTCTTCTGCAGGGTTTGTCGCAGGATTTTATACTCTTTCTCTCGTTTATAGAATCTCTGAAGATTCAATTCCAACGGGTGGCTTGTTTGTGGAGAAACTTGGTTTGGTTGGTGTTTTCAGGTTTGTTAAAATAATCCTTCCAATTTCAGGTCTTATAGCAACGATCGTCATTGCTGGAAAATTCACACTTTATGAACTAATTGGTATTATCATTTACTTTCTTATTGGTTTCCTTGTGGTTGAGAGATTTGAGAAAAATTTTCATCTTCAGAAGGAGTTTCAAAATTACAGGACGATAATGAACATAAATCTTACAAATTCAATAATTCTTTCTTCCTATCTATTTTTCAGGATTCTCGCAGTTAATTATTTGCTGATTGATTGAACTGCTGTGTTAACAACCAGAAGAAGTTCATCAAGGTCAAAAGGTTTTGTGATTATATAGTCGGCGCCTCTTCTTTTCGCTTCTTCTTCTGGGACATCAATTCCCCAGCCAGTTAATATGATTACAGGGATTTTGTCGTTTTTTTGTTTTGTTGCTTTTGAAATTTCCCATCCGTTTACATCGGGCAGGGCGAGGTCTGTAATAACGAGGTCAAATTTTTCTGCGTCAATGTATTCAAGAGCTTTTTTACCATTTTCAGCTGGAAAGATTCTATAGCCGAGGTTTGAGAAAACATCTTTTAAAAGGTATAGCACAGATTCGTCGTCATCAACGATTAAAACACTCAATTTAAAAGCATTTTCTTTAAGTTCGCTCTTTTGAACGATCTCTGAAACTTTTTGTTTGCTTGCTGGCAGAACTATTGTAAATTTTGAACCTTTTCCAAGCTCACTTTCAACGAAGATTTCTCCATTGTGGCTTCTTATAATTTCATATGCTATTGAAAGACCAAGACCTGTCCCGTATTCTCCTTTTGTTGTGAAGAAGGGTTCAAAAATTCTTGCCATGGTTTCGGCATCCATACCAACACCTGTATCTGAGATATATATTGCAACTTTTTCACTGTTAACATTGTAAATTCCAATCGTCAATTTCCCACCAGCTGGCATTGCCTCAATTGCATTTATGATTATATTTACAAGAGCTTCTCTTAATTCGGAGCTGTTTGTAATTGCCATTAATCTATCTTCTGGGAAATCTTTGGAGATTTCGTATTTTATTCCCTTTAATTCTGCTTCATCTTTCCATTTTGATTTTGTTATTTCAAGTGCATCTTCAATTATATTTGCGACATCAAGTGGAACGAGCGTCACATGGGTTCTCGGTTTTGAGAATTCACGAAGTCGTGATATTATTTTTCCAGCATCTTGCCCTGCTTTTTCAATGAATTCAAGATCTCTTAAAAGTGCTTCATCTGTTATCTTTGTTTTTAGAAGTTGAGCTCTGCCGAGGATTGCGCTTAGTAGATTGCTCAAGTTATGTGCAATTCCCCCCGCAAGTTGTCCAAGCGTTCTCATTTTTTCAGTAAGAATTAACTGTTGGTGGGCTTTTTTCAATTCCTCATACGCTTGGCGAAGGGATTTTTCCGATTCTTGAAGCTCTGTGAAATATCTTACTCTTTCAATTGCAACAGCAGATTGATTCGCTATATGTTCAAAGATGGGTATATATTCTTCAATTTCGCCTTTCCATTTTATCTGGGCTGTCATGATTCCGAAAATTTTACCTCGTGAAAGCATAGGTGCACTTAACAGGTATCCTTCCTCTTGTGCCTCTTCAATGAAGAGATTGAAAGGTGGGGGAATATCTTTACCTGAATACTTCACATATGTTATCTTTTTTTCGTAGATCAAACTTTCCCAAATTCGGTGCGATCTGACATTAAATCTATAATTTGGATATGAGATCATAACTTTTCTTCCGTGAATTGAATAAACATGGGCAAGCCCTTTTAGTTGTTCGGTCATCTCATCGTAAATATCAATGAAAAACCCATCAACAGGGATTAATTGAGTGATGTGATCATATATTGTTTTTGCAATTTCATCAATTGTCATTGCCGATGAAAGTTCGGAACTGAAACTATGAAGAATTTTAAATTCGGTTAGGCTTTTTTGAAGTTTTTCTTCTGTTAATTTTTTATCTGTTATATCGTGCATAACGCCTTGAATATATTTTAATGATCCCGTTTCGTCTCTTACCGTTGTCCAGTAGATGCTTACCCATCTTATAGTGCCGTCTTTTTTAATTATTCTAAATTCTGAAACCCTTGGCAGTTCCCCGGTCTTGAACGCTTGATAATTTGCCCTGAGAAGGCGCCAGTAATCAGATGGATGGACAAGTTTTCTTGCTTTGACTTGACCGCTGAGGAACTCGTCAACGGTATAACCAGTAATATGATAGCAAGATGGGGTTATATAGATGAAATTGTAATCTGAATCAACTGCGAACACGACATCGCTTAAGGCTTCAAGTATTGATTGACCGAAAGAAGTTAACTTTTCATTGCCCATAGCGTATGTGAATTTAATTTTTCAGTTTCAATTTACGAAATTATCGTAGAGTTATCAAGTTTTTGCAATCTTGAGCCTTAATTTTTGTCAATTTTTGTTTATTTGTGTAAATTTTTAAAAAATTGAAAAACAAACTGTTTGCGGTTAATGGGTAATTTAATGGTAAGTATTTCGGGGGTTAGGGGAAGGGTTGGTGAGGGATTGAACCCTTTTGAAGTCGTAAAATTTGTTTCAGCCTTTGCTGAGTTTTGCGGTCGTGGGAAAATTATGCTTGGTCGTGATACGAGGATACATAGTTTATTGATATCTCAACTGGCTTCGGGGACGCTTCTTGCGATGGGATGCGATGTTATTGATGTGGGGATCTGTCCAACTCCAACGCTTCAACTTGCAGTTGAACATTCTGATGCGTCGGGCGGAATTATGATAACCGCAAGCCATAACCCAGCCGAATGGAACGGATTGAAGTTTATTTCAAGTGATGGGACTTTTTTAACGCCTGAACAACATAAAAAATTTGTTGAGCTGGTTGAAAACGGAAATTTTAACTTTGCGAAGTGGAATTTAACGGGGAACTATATTCAGGATAGGTCTTTCCTTGATATGCATATTGAAAAAATTTTTAAAATTGACTTTGTTGATTTTGAAAGTATAAAAGCAAGAAAATTTAAGGTTGTTGTTGATTGCATTAATGGGGCTGGTTCGGAGATTGTCCCGAGGTTACTTAAAAAGTTTGGATGTGAGGTCATACGGTTAAATTGTGATGGTAATGGTAAATTCACTCATGAGCCTGAACCGTTGCCAGAAAATCTGACGGAGCTATGCGAAGTTGTCAAACAAGCGAAAGCTGATTTTGGAATTGCTGTTGATCCAGATGCAGATCGTCTTGTCCTTGTAACCGAGGAAGGAGAACCATTCGGTGAGGAATATACGATCGTCCAAGCTGTTAAAATTGTTCTTGAAAAAAGAAGTATGTTGAGCGATAAAAATGTTGTTGTTAATCTATCAACAACTAAAGCAGTTGATGAAGTAGCTAAAATTTACGATGCTAAAGTTTATAGAAGTCCCGTTGGAGAGATAAATGTTGTTAAAAAGATGAAGGAAGTCGGTGCGATAATTGGTGGCGAAGGTAGTGGTGGCGTTATCTTGCCGGAAGTCCATTACGGCAGGGATTCGCTTGTTGGGATAGCTCTTATATTGCAAAATCTTGTTGAGTTTGGTGGGAAAATTTCTGAGTTTAAAAAGACATTGCCAAAGTTTGAAATTTACAAGACGAAGGTCGGCATTGAAGGTATAAAACCGGATGAAATTCTTGAAAAGGTAATTGAAATTTATAAAGGTGCAGAAATTAACACTGATGATGGGATAAGGGTTGATTTCGGCGATAAATGGATTCATCTTCGCAAGTCAAATACGGAGCCAGTTTTGAGGGTGATAGCCGAGGCAAAGGATAGAGAAGAAGCTAAAGAACTTGTCCAAAATTTAGTAGCAAAAATCGGCTTGAGATGAAATTGAAAATCATTCTTATATTAAGTTTCTTTCTGAATGGTCTCTTTGAATTTAATCTTGCCGATGGGAAACCAAAGATGTTGTGGTTTGATGCGACTGCAAATTTTAAAAGGCTTGGAAGTTATGAAGGAATAGTTCGGGTTCTTGATAAATGCGTTGATGTTGGCGTAACAGACATAATTGTTGATGTTAAACCGATCTCTGGCGAGGTTCTTTATGATAGCAAATATGCCCCAAAGATGAGAACATGGGATGATTACACAAGACCTGACACATTTGACTTTGTAAATACTCTGATAAATGAAGCAAGGAAGAGAGGTTTGAAAATTCACATTGCTTTGAATGTATTCTGTGAGGGGCATAACTACTATGATAGAGGGGTTGTTTATTGGAAGCATCCTGAATGGGCGACGATTGTTTATACGAAAGATGGCTTTATACCGATAACACAGCAAAAACATAAATATTCGGCGATGGTAAATCCAGCATTGGAGCAAGTTCGGGAATATGAATTGAATATAATTCAGGAGGTTGTTAAAAATTTTGATGTTGATGGGATAGTTCTTGACAGGGTCAGGTATGATGGGATTTATGCTGATTTTAGCGATTCTTCAAGAGAAAAGTTTGAAATGTGGTTGGGTAAAAAGATTAAATTTCCAGATGATATTTTCAGAATTGAAGGGGATAGTATAATCAAAGGCAGATATTTCAAAGAGTGGGTGAAGTGGAGAGCTTTTGTTATAAAAGATTTTTTCAAAAGGGCCAGGGAAATTGTTAAGAGGGCAAAGTCAAACATTTTATTTGGAGATTATGCCGGTTCGTGGTATCTGTCTTATTATGAGCTTGGAGTTAACTGGGCGAGCGAGAAATTTAAGCCAGAATTTGAATGGGCTACGGATGATTATAACGATACAGGATATGCCGAGTTGCTTGATTTCCTTTGTTCGGGGCTTTACTTTTATGAGGTTACTAAAGATGAGGTTGAGGCGAAAGATAAAATTGATGCTTCAAGACTGACAGAACCTGGGATGAATCCAACTAAACAGATCTGGTATTCTGTTGAGGGTTCGGCAGAGCTTGTCAAGAAGGTAACGATGGGGGTTGTGCCAGTTTATGGAAGTTTATATGTTGAGCAGTATAAGGGAGAGCCGGGAAGATTTAAAAAAGCGATTGAAGTCGCTCTTGATAAAACTGATGGAGTTATGATTTTTGATCTCGTTCATATTGAGAATAATCAATGGTGGGACATTTTAAAAGAGGTTTTTCAACAAAAAATTAAGGGCGAGGGGAATTGATACTTGCAAAGGTTACTGGAACAATTGTTGCAACGCAGAAAAATGAAAATTTGAAACCTTATAAAATTTTGATAATTCAGCCGATTGATTTAAAAGGGAATTTTATCGGAAGGGATATGCTTGCGCTTGATATGGTTGATGCGGGAATTGGGGACACCGTTATAGCTCTTCAAGAGGGAACTTCCGCAAGGCAAATTCTTGGCAGGGAAGATGTCCCAGTTCATACCCTTGTAGTTGCAGTTGTTGATGGAATTGAATTAATCAATGATGGGGAATGAACATTGATGTAAGACATATCTTACAATTGACCACAATCCCTGGAGTAGGTCCAGGAAGGATAAAGAACCTTGTTAATTATTTCAAGGAGACGGAGTTGATATTTAAGGCGTCAATTTCAGAGCTTGTGAAGGTTGAAGGTATAGACAAGGGACTTGCCAAGAGAATCATTGAGATGCGGAATCAGAATTTAAAATTTGCGGATGAACAGCTTTTAAAGGCTGAAAAGGTGAAGGCAAGGATTTTAACGCTATGGGATTCGGAATATCCAGATCTTTTGAGAAAAATTTATGATCCGCCGATTGTTTTATTTATCCGTGGGAATTTAGTTGAGCAAGACAGGTATTCAATTGCAATTGTTGGGACGAGAACCCCGACGAATTATGGCAAGATAATGTGCGAAAAATTTGCGATTGGGCTTTCAAAAATGAATTTAACGATTGTAAGTGGTTTCGCAAGAGGGATTGACACAATAGCCCATGTTTCAGCTTTGAAGTCGGGCGGGAGAACCATCGCTGTTCTTGGCTCCGGTGTTGATTATATTTATCCGCCTGAGAATAGAAAGATTGTTGACAGTGTTATATCTAACGGTGCGATAGTTTCAGAATTTCCAATGGGGGCGAAACCTGATGCAATGAATTTCCCCAAGAGGAACAGAATAATAAGCGGGATGTCAATCGGGGTTTTGATTGTTGAGACGAGCAGAACAGGTGGCGCAATGATAACAGCAGAATTCGCAAATGATCAAAATCGGGATGTTTTTGCAATTCCGGGCAATGTAGATAATGTTAAAAGTCAAGGGACGAATTTTCTAATCAAGCATAACAGAGCAAAACTTGTTGAGGATGTTAATGATATCGTTGAGGAGATTCGCTCATTTATTCAACCGATTTTAAAATCGGAACCATCAAAGCCAAAGGTTGAGGTAAATGTTTTTGAAGCGAAAATTCTTGAGGTTTTATCCACATCTGAGCCGATGCATGTTGATAAAATTGCAGAACTTTCTGGATTATCCATAACCGATGCACTTGTTCATTTGCTATCGCTTGAATTTAAAGACCTTGTTCACCAACTTCCTGGTAAGTTATTCGTTAAAAAGTTTTAAAATAACATTGCCAAGGCAGGGTTCGGGGTTGTCCGATAACTCTCTTCTTTATCATTGCGAGCAATAGCGAAGCGATCTCATCTTTGTTTCTTACTTAAGATTGCTTCGGGAATTTATATCGCCTCGCAGTGACAGGATGAAGAATAGACTCACCCCCTAACCCCCTCTCTATAAATAAAGAGGGGGAATTAAAGTGGGTAAGTTAATCCCGATGTGATTACTTTGCGACTTCGTCGCTTCGCCACTCGCAATAATTCACCCCTTGTCCTCTCTCTACAACTTCATAGAGAAGAATTAAAGAGGTGAGTTAATAAATTGACTCACCCCCTAACCCCCTCTCTAAAATTTAGAGAGGGGGAATTAAAGGGGGTGAGTTGAAAATGATTTTTTGAGATTGCTTCGCCACTCTGCTTCTCGCAATGACATTTATTCGGACAACTTCTTTGAGAGATTACAATTTTTGAGCTTTCCCTTCCTGTGAAATTATCTCACCAGCAGTGCAATCTTAATTTTAATCCTCTTCCAGGTTTAGCCCAGCCACGGAATCCCAATCCAAGTCCTGGGTAGCCAAGTTTATCTTTTAAAATTTTTCTTTGTTCCGGCGTCAACACTTGCTGGATGTTCATCCAGTGATTTACTCTGTTTTTTGTCAGTTCCTTCATATAAGCAGAAATCTCATCAGCTTTTTTGTCAATCGCTGATTTGTCGGGCTTTTCAGCATAAAGCAATTCCTGAAGTTCAATCCTTGCCTTGTTCAATTTTCCGATTATGTCAGCTTGATTTTTTCTAAATTCAAAGAACAAGTTTTGAATCTTTGATTTTTGCTCATCTGTCAATTTTAGCTCATCATAAAGTTTTGTTATTCCCCTTTGCCAAATGTTATCATCTGGGGGGAATCCAAATCTTGGACCAAGCATTTGTGAGAATGATAACGAGGTAATTAGAAACAACGCAATCGCTGTGGATATTATTTTTGTCTTCATGGCTTTTTATCTTTTTTGTTTTGTTTTTCTGTCTTCACTAAATTAGATGTGATTGAAAGCACAAAGGTTTAATTTCTATCATGAAAATTTTTTATGCGAAATATATTTTGCCAATAACTTCAGAAATGGTTGAAGATGGGGCTATCGTAATTGATGGAAATAGAATAATTGATTTCGGGGCTCGGGAGGAAATTGACTCAAAATTTAAAGATGTTGAAAGAAAAATTAATCTAAAAAATGCACTGATCATGCCTGGTTTTGTGAATGCTCATACCCATCTTGAATTGTCAGGGGTAAAAATTAAAGAAGTTAGTGATTTCAAAGATTGGCTTTATCAAATCATCAAGCAAAGGAAAAGATTATTTAATGGCAGAGGTGTTGCAGGTAAGATAAAATTTATTAAAACTTTCGCAGAGAGAAAATGGAAAAGAACTGTGAAAAGGAGAATTGAGGAAATGATAAACTCGGGGACAATAGCAATCGGTGATGTCTCAAATACGGGGAAATTGATAACAATGCTTTTGAGAGTCCCAATGAAAATTCAAATTTTTATTGAGTTGATCTCGTTTATTGAGGAAAGAGGTGTGGAATTTTTCAATGTTTTGAAAGATCTTGTTCACAATGTTAATGAGGTTGTAAAAAAGCACAATTTACAGAGGGAATTCAAAATTTCCCTGTCTCCACATGCTCCATATTCAGTTTCTGAAACCTTATTCAAATTAATAAAAAATTTCAACGGGGATTCAAAAACAAGCGTTCACCTGGCTGAAGTAATTGATGAGGTTGAATTTATAAAAAATGGTTCTGGTTTCTTCCGCTCCTTTTTGATTGAAAGAAATGGATTTGATTATTCGTGGAAACCACCAGGGGTGTCCCCAGTTAAATATCTTGACCAGATTGGGTTTCTTGACAAAAATATACTTGCTGTTCACTGTGTGAATGTTGATGACGAAGATATTGAAATTTTGAGCAAAAGAAATGTAAGCATATGCACTTGCCCCAGAAGTAATTTCTTTTTAAAAGTTGGAAAAGCACCTGTGAGAAAGTTTCTTGACAACAACATAAATGTTTGCCTTGGAACTGATAGCATTGCAAGTAATCGGGATTTGAACATATTAAATGAGTTAAAATTTGCGAGGGAATTTTACAAAGATGTAAGTAATGAGGAATTGATAAAAATTGCAACTTTAAACGGGGCTAAAGCGCTTGGTTTTGATGATATTTGCGGTAGCATTGAGAGAGGAAAAGACGCTGACCTGATCTATTTTATCATCCCGAATGATTTAAAGAAAAATGAAATCTATGACTTCATCTTTGAGTCAAGCGTATGTGGTAGATTAGGATAGTAAAGATGAAAGCAGTGGGACAAGATGTCGTTCAAAGATAAATTTGCAAGGGCATTGGCTTTTTATAAGTTTAACTTGACAGAATTTTATATTTTTTTTAATTTTTTAAAAAATCCTCCTGAAATTATGCAGAGAGAGAGAGAGAGAGAAAAAATGCAAAAACAATTCAACATAATTTTATCCATTGCTGTTGTTTTTCTTTTAATTGTTATAGCTGGTGTTGCGTTTTATTTTAACAGCAGAGTTGAGGGGGAAATAGTTTCAATTCTGGGGAAATCGCAAGTCCAAATTGCTCGGCAAGTTTCTGGCGCACTTAAAGAATATATCCAGGCGAGGGAAAACGGTTTAAAAGTTTTATCTTCTTTTGAGTCCATTAGGAAAAGATTGCCAGGGAAAATGGAAGATGATGTTAATTCATATTTTGAATATGTAAAGATGTACTTTGTCAACGCTATATCTGTTCTTGACGAGCGAGGTGAGGTTGTTTATTCAACGATGAAACAAGCAATCGGGGAAAAATATGAGAGTTATGAATTCTGGAAAGAGTTAACGAAGATCCAAGGTGACAGTTTGGTTTATGTCCCAGTTGTTGTCTTTGATACATCTGGAAAGAATCTGTTTAAAAAGCCACTCTCTTTGATCCTCTTTCCAATTTACGATAAGGGAAAATTTCGTGGGGCAGTCGCATATACAATTGAGATTGACTCATTGATAAGCTCATTCTTAAAACTGACCGAGCCAGAGGTTAAACTTTACGATACATGGATTATAACTGGGGATAAAATTCTTGTTTTTCACTCTGCACATCCAGAGATGGTTCTAAGGATGTCTGAATTAGAAGACAGAAGTTGTCTTAAATGTCATATCCCGCAGGGTAGGGATGTTGGCGTTTTCAGTTACATTGATACAATGCTTGTAAAAGGGTCAGGAATTGTAAGATATAAATTAAAAGATTATCCTGAGAAATTCGCTGGGTTTTCACATTTCAAGATTTATGGGAATGATTTGATTTTTGTTGTAAGCTCACCTTATGAAAGGGTTCAAAAGATTGCGAGGGCAAATCTTAAGGTTATTTATTTTATTTCTGCGTTGATTGTAGCAGTGCTTTTAGTTTATGTATTTTTCTTTTTGAGAAATATGAGGGAGATGATTCGTGCGGAAGAGAGAGAAAGACAAAGGGAGGAGAGGGAAAGGATACAGCGACTTTACACTTTGCTTTTCCAAAATTCAAACGATGGCGTTTATATACTTGACCTTGAAAAAGGTAGATTTGTTGAGGTTAATAAAAAGTTTCAGGAAATGTTTGGCTATACAACTGAGGAATTGAACAACACTGATTTCATGAACCTCGTTGCTCCTGAATCAAGGGCTTTAATTGAGGATAGAAAGCAAAAGATCGCCCGTGGCGTTCCAGTTCCACAGAGATACACATTTACAGCGCTTTCAAAGGATGGGAGAAGAATTGAGGTTGAGACAAGTGTAAGTTATGTAAGGATAGGTGAAAAAATGTATGTTTTGGGAATTTATAGAGATATGAGCGAGATTTTAAGACAAAAGGAACTTTACCAAAGTTTGTTTGAGAACCTGCCAGTTGGAGTTGTAATTCATCAAGATGGTAAAATTGTCAAGTGCAATAAAAAAGCAGTTGAAATTGGTGGAGGAAAGGATGAAAGCGATATAATTGGAAAACCTGTACTTGATTTTGTTCATCCAGATCATAGGGAAACCGTGATTGCTCGTATAAGGGGGATATTAGAGCAAGGTAAGGAAGCCCCGCCAATTGAAGAAAAGTTTGTTCGCCTTGATGGAAGCGTAATAGATGTTGAGGTTAGAGGCTCAAGAATTATGTGGGAGGGGAAACCAGCAGTTCAAGTTGTGATTGAGGATGTAAGTGAAAGAAAGCGACTCCAGAGGGAATTGATGGAGAGATATTCCGAGGAACAGAAGCTAAAATTGAGATTGGAGACGATTTTAAAGAACATCTCGGATGGAATTTTATTTCAAAATGAGCGAGGCATAATTGAGTTTGTCAACGAGGAATTCTGTAGAATTACTGGCTTTAGTTCACCTGATGAGTTAGTTGGGAAAACATTTGAAGAGTTTCTTGAAAAATTTAAAGATTTGGTTCAGGATGAGTCGGAGATAGAAAGAATAAAAAGTTGGGTTAGCGATAGGGAAGCTGTAAAGTATAGTGAGTTAAGGTTGAAAAATGGAATGATAATAAGTAGAATTGGTATCCCAGTTTTTGAGCGAAATGGGAGGTATATAGGTCGCATAAGTATAGCAAGAGATATAACTGAGATGAAGAGGAACGAGGAACGAATGCTTGAGCTTCAAAAATTTGAGGTTCTTGGTCAGCTTGCAAGTGGAATTGCGCATGATTTTAACAATGTTCTTGGGATTATAAGCGGGATGCTTGAAATTATTAAGATTAAGACAGTTGATAAAAATATCTTGAGTTATCTTGATTCTGCGCTTTCCGCAGTTCAAAGAGGTGGAGAGATTGCAAAAAGGCTTTTGCAGTTCTCAAGGAAAAAAGTTGAGGAATACAAGCCGATATCAATCCAAAATCTTGTTTTTGATTGTGTGAAGATTCTTGAGCATACTCTCCCAAAAAATGTAGAGATAGGTGTAAATATTGAAAAAGACTTTATTATTCTGGGGTCTTATGGTGATTTACAGCAGGTAATTTTGAATTTGGCTTTAAATGCAAGTGATGCAATGCCAACTGGTGGGAAGTTAACGATTTCGGTTTCTTCAGTTGATAAAAACTTTGTTGAGAAAAAATTTGGGAGGGCTGTTTCTGATGTTTATGTTTTAATTGCTGTTTCGGATACTGGCGTTGGGATAAGTGATGAGTTAAAGGATAAAATTTTTGAGCCGTTTTTCACGACGAAAGAGCCTGGCAAGGGAACGGGTCTTGGGCTTGCGATTGTAAAAAATATAGTTACAATTCATGGCGGTTTTGTTGATTTTGAAAGCACGGTCGGGAAAGGGACAACTTTTTTCGTTTATCTTCCAGTTCATTTTGAAGAGGAAAAGGAATTAAGAATAAATCGGGGAGAGGAGAAAATGCAAAAAATTGGACAGGGTTATAAAGTGCTTGTAATTGAAGATGAGGAAAGTTTGAGAGTAATCATGAGAGATTATCTTGAGATACTTGGATTTAGCGTGATTGAGGCGGAGGATGGCGAAAGCGGGATTCAGAAATTCGTTGAAAACCCAGATGTTAAAATTGTTTTTGTTGATTATGGTTTGCCAAAGATAATGGGGGATGAGGTTATAAGAAGGATAAGTTCAATTTCGGGGGATGTTAAATTCGTTCTTGTCACTGGTTTTGTTGATATAAGTGATAAAGTTAAAGAATCTCTGCCATTCGGAGTGAAATTTATAAAGAAGCCATATAACCTCGCTCAAGTTGAGGAAATTGTGAAGGGGATTTTGGGTATTTGAGTTTGTCTCGCTATTTGTTCAAATTTTGGTGTGGGGAAGTTTAATTTGAATTTCAGTGATTTTGTTTTTACATTAAATATAGGAAATCGTGTTAAGAAAACTTTCGTGGTAAACATGCGTTGTGGCACAGGAAATAAAGTGTTGTTCTTTACAAGGGGGCAATTATTTCGGGTAAAGCACATATTAAACAAATTAAAAAGGAGGAATTAGCCATGTCACAGGCGCCAACAACACAACCAACCTATGTAAAGGGTCTGGAAAATGTCATAGCGAACCAGACTCAACTTTGCTTCATTGATGGTAAAAGGAGTAAACTTTTATATCTTGGTTACGATATTGCAGATCTTGCCGAACATTCTAATTTTGAGGAGGTTGCATTTCTTTTGTGGAATTATCGCCTTCCAAAGAAAAGTGAATATGATGAATTTGTGAAGGCGATTCGTGCTGAATATGATATTCCCGATCAGCTCATTACTGTTATGAAGCTTATGCCGAAGGATTCAGACCCGATGGATGTGTTAAGGACTTCTGTATCGTTTCTTGGTTTATTTGACCCCGAGAGAAATGACAATTCGCTTGAGGCTAACAGAAGGAAGGCACTTCGTCTCACTGCGAAGTTCCCAACAATAGTTGCAGCGTGGGAGCAGATAAGGAACGGTAAAGAACCTGTGAAACCAAATAAAGAATTTAACATTGCAACTAACTTCCTTTACATGCTAAAGGGTGAAAAGCCGGATGAACTCTATGCAAAAATTATGGATGTTGCTTTGATTCTGCATGCAGAGCATGAAATGAATGCATCAACATTTTCAGCCAGAGTTACAATTTCTACATTGACGGATATGTATTCAGCGGTTACATCAGCGATTGGGACATTGAAGGGACCTTTGCATGGCGGGGCTAATAGGGAAGTTATGAAGTATTTACTTGAAATTGGTGATCTTTCAAAAGTTGATGATTTTGTTAAGAGAGCGATTGAGGAGAAAAGGAAACTTGAAGGGTTTGGTCATAGGGTATATAAATCAATGGATCCGAGAGCTTTGATACTTAAGAAATATTCAAAGATGCTTGGCGAGAAGCTTGGCAATACGAAGTGGTATGAGATGTCCGCGAGGATTGAAGAGCTCTGGGTTAAGGAATTTGGTGAGAAAGGCGTGTGGCCAAATGTTGATTTCTATTCTGCTTCTGTGTATTACTACATGGGAATTCCGCTTGATCTTTACACTCCAATTTTTGCGGTTAGCCGTATAACTGGGTGGACAGCGCATATTCTTGAACAGCTTGCCGACAACAGGATTTATAGACCAAGGGCTGAGTATGTCGGACCTATGGATCAGACTTATGTTCCAATTGATCAACGCTAATGGATAGTAAAGGGCGGGATTTTCATCCCGCCCTTTTTATTTTCTTCTTGAAAATTCCGCCAGCATTTGACATACGATATCTTGGATCATATTTGCGGCAGATGTAGGGATGAGATAGTTATTTGTAATCATTACAAATGAAAGCATCTCGTTATCTTTTGTCTTTATATATCCGGAAAGAGCCCTTGCGTACTGGACATAACCAGTTTTCGCTCGCACATTCCCCTGGGCTTTTGTCTTTCTCATTCTTGTCTCAAGTGTCCCATCAACTCCAGCTATTGGCAAGGATTCGTAAAAATATGAGAAGTATTCGTGCTTATACATGTAGTTTAAAAGTGTTAAAATTTGGAACGGCGTGACAAGGTTCAGTCTTGATAAACCGGAGCCGTCATAAATTGAAATTGCTTCAGGGGGGATTCCAAATTGGGAAAGTGTGGTTTTTATAACTTCAACCGATTTTTGAGTTGAGCCTTCACCACCGAAAATTTTACCAAGTGTTCTAAAGAGTTGTTCGGCATAAAAATTTTGACTTCGCTTGTTTATAACTTTTATGATTTCACTTAAGGGTGGGGACTCGTAGGAGGCAAGAATCGTCATGTTTTCATAATCTGGATTCAAAAATGTGTCATCAATATCAACAGCGGAGCCGGTTATTTTTATTCCTTTTGATTCCAGAACCTCTTTAAAAACAGTTGCAGTGTAAAGCGTTGGGTTATGAATACTTATTGATTCTTTCTGTGGTTTTGATTTCAGGCTTATTTTTCCAAATACATTGATTATGTTAGTTCCCGGTGCTCTGAAGAAATCAATTTTGGTTGAGCTATCGGGATGAACAGTTATAACTTGATTTTTTATTTGAACATATTTTGTGTTCGGGTTGATTTTGATAATTGCGGGGTCGCCGATTTTTTTCCCGGGAAAAATTTCAAAATCAACGCAGTTATCGTTGAAAGACAAGGCGCTAATGTGTGCAGAATACCAGTATGTTTCATCATCCCATGCCCATCCTGTACCCATATATTGATCATCAAAATAATTATCATCCCCGACTATATCACCATTGATTTCTTTAATTCCCAATTTTAGCAAGCTATCAGCCCAATCTTTGAAAGTTTTTATCACATCTCCGTTGGTGAATCTACCTGAGATAGTTGGGTCTCCGCTTCCACGAATGAAAATGTTGCCATATAAAATTTCATCCTTAATTTTTCCATCGGTGTAAATATAGGTTTTGTATCTGAAGTCAGGTCCAAGTTTAATTAGCGCAACCGCAGTTGTAAATAGTTTCATATTTGAGGCTGGGATGAAGCTTTTGTGTTCATTTAATCTATAGAGATATTCGCCCGTTTCAAGTGATTGAATTATGACGCCCCAATATGCATTTGAAAAGCTCGGGTCTTTGAAAATTTCATCAAGTTCATATTTTAACTGGTTTAATTGGGTATCTTCATAATAAACTATTTCTCTTTCAACTTCTGGTTTTGCTTCGGTAATTTTCTGTGCAGATGCACACGAGTAAAAATAAATAAGTAAAGGTAAAAGGATTAGCCTTTTGTTCATAGAGATTTGAAAAATTTTGTTTTTGATTCACTCTGTCATTCAAGTCCAACGAGTTTTTTCAACTTTCTTATTTCCTTTTCTGTGAGATATCTCCATTCCCCTCTTTTCATCCCGCTAACAGTTATACCGCCGAAGCTTACCCTGTGCAATTTTCTAACTTTGTATCCGAGGCGTTCAAACATTCTTCTTATTTGTCTATATCTTCCCTCATGAATTGTTATGCCAAGCTCTTTTCTATCGCTATCTGGAAGGATGTAAATATCGCATGCTTCTGTTTTTCTGCCATCAAGCATTATACCTCGCTTTAATTTTTCAATGTCTTCCGGTTTTATTGGTTTATCTATCTCAACTTTATACGCTTTTTCAATTTTAAATTTCGGGTGCATAAGGCGATAGGCGAGTTCCCCATCATTTGTGAGAAGAAGGACACCTGTTGTGTTTCTATCAAGTCGCCCAACCGGGAAAATTCTTTGTTTAACTTTTACAAGATCAAGAACTGTTCGTCTTCCTTTTTCGTCTTTTACTGTTGTTATGCAATCCTTTGGTTTGTTTAAGACGATATAAACAAATTTTTCTTCAGGTTTTACAGGTTTTCCATCAACTGTGACTTTATCTTTTCGGGGGTCTATTTTTATGCCGAGTTGTGTTATGACCTCACCATTTACCGCAACTCTTCCTTGCTGGATTAGTTCATCGGCTTTTCTTCTTGATGCGATCCCGCACATCGCAAGGTATTTGTTAAGGCGAATAAGCTCGTCGGCTTTTTCAATTTTCTTCATTTTTTTCTCTTTCATTCTTGTTCACCTCGTCTTGTAGATTTAGTTTTTCGCTTTCCTCTTCTTTCATAATTTCCTCAATTTCCGATGGCTTTGGTAATTCCGATAAATCTTTCAAGCCAAAGTATTTTAAGAATTCTTTTGTTGTCCCATATAGAAGTGGTCTCCCGATGGTTTCAGCTCTTCCGACGATTGTTATCAATCTTTTTTCAAGTAGTGTTTTAATTATGTGGTCAACATTTACTCCACGGATTGCCTCAATTTCAGGTTTGCTTATTGGTTGTTTGTATGCGATTATAGCAAGGGTTTCAAGCGCTGGCTGTGAAAGTTTTTTCTTGCTTTTTTCTTTAAAAAGTTTCCCAATCCATTTCGCAAATTCAGGAAGGGTTGCAAATTGATATCCTTCTGCTATTTCTATAATTCTAAAGGCAGAGCCTCTTTCGGCATATTCTTGATTTAATTCGTCAATAAAATTTTTAATTTCTTCCTCCGTTATTTTGCTCGTTTCGCCATTTGATGAGAGTTTCTTATTTGGCTCGTTTACAATATCTTTGATCTGTTTCAAACTCAATGGGGTATCGGAGGCGAAAATTATCGCTTCAATGATTGATTTTATATTTCCCATCTATATGTGAGATTTGTTTTAGATTGCGTCAGCGTATCTTTCTTGAGGGTCAAAAGCCCTTTCTATGATAATCTCTCCGAATGTATCTTGCTGTGATAATTTTATTTTTCTCAATTTTGCAAGTTCAAGGATTGCAAGGAAAGCGACAATGATTTTTATTTTTTCAGCGTGGTCTGTGAGGATTTCATTGAACGAAAATCTATCGTGGAATTTTAGCCTGTTAAGTATGTTTTCTATTTCATCTTCAACTTTGTAAATCTGGCTCTCAACTTCATGAAATTCTTTTTCTTTTGCCTTTTCAAATACACTTTTAAATGCCATGAGCAAGTCAAACAGTGAGACATCTTTTAGGAAATCATAAAGTTCTTCATCGTCATGATAATCTTTTACATCATGTTTAAAGTACTGACGGTAGTAGATTTTTCCAGCCTCGTCTTCCATTTTTGAAAACTCGTTGGCAAGCTCCTTAAATTTTTTATATTCAAGGAGTCGTTTTACAAGTTCAGTTCTCGGGTCTTCCTCTTCTTCATCTTCTGTTTCTGGTTTTGGCAAAAGCATCTTTGCTTTTATCTGCATAAGTGTTGATGCCATAACGATAAACTCGCTTGCTATCTCAAGGTCAAGCATTTGCATAAGGTGGATGTATTCAAGGAAATCTTTAGTAATTTTTGAAATTGGGATATCATATATGTTAAGCTCGTCCCTTTTGACGAAGAAAAGAAGGAGATCAAGGGGACCTTCAAAATATGGGAGTTTGATTTTATATTTCATTCTTATAAAATAAGTTAGTTTTCAGCCAAGTTTCATTGCTTCGTGGACATCTTGCATTGTTTTACGTGCGACTTCCCGAGCTCTTTCTTCGCCAGATAGCAAAATTTGCTTAACTTCTTTGAGGTTTGATTCAAAATGGGCTCTTTTTTCATGTATCGGTTTTAAAAATTCAATTATTTTCTCAGCACATTTTGATTTACATTCAACACAGCCAAGTTGACCAGACTCGCAACCTTTTCTTATCTCTTGGACTTCATCGGGATTAAACTTTTTATGGTATGTGAAAACAAGGCAAATATCGGGTCTTCCAGGGTCACCTTTGTAAATTTTTTGCGGGTCTGTGAAGGCTTTTTTCATTTTTTTCTTTATCTCATCTGGTGGATCGGAGATTAGAATTGTATTTCCAAGTGATTTACTCATCCTTTTCCCATCAAGCCCGGGCAGTCTTGCAAATTCAGTTAAAAGTGGTTCTGGTTCGGGGAAAACGGGAGCATAAACTTGATTAAATCTTTTGGCGATATCTCGGGTTATTTCAAGATGTGGCAATTGGTCTTCTCCAACGGGAACAAGCTCACCTTTATAAAGTAAGATATCGGCAGCTTGTAAAACTGGATAACCAAGATGCCCGTAGGTTATACTGTCAAGTTGAAGGTCTCGGACTTGTTCTTTCAATGTTGGGTTTCTTTCAAGTCGTGAGACGCTGATTAACATTGAAAAGATCAAGTGCAACTCTGCATGTTCCTTGATTTGTGATTGTCTAAAAACGGGGCTTAGATTTGGGTCAACCCCTGAAGCGAGCCAATCAATTAACATTTCTATTGAGTTTTGGTAAATCTCCGAGGTATCTACATTTGTAGTTAATGCGTGATAATCCGCAATGAGAAAAAAGCAATTATGTTCCTTTTGAAGTTTGACCCAGTTTTCAAGGACGCCGACAAGGTGACCAAGGTGAAGTTTCCCAGTTGGTCTCATTCCACTTAAAACAACTTTTCCAGCCATTTACGAATTAGTTTTGTTTTATAATTTTAAAAAATTTAGGAAAAAGTTGGCAAAAATGAAATTTCGGTGGGGTCAAAGTTATTCTTCATCAATGACCCAATATTCAACCAAGCCATCTGGAAGGTTTGCTATAAACCTTGATGGCTTTGTTAAGATAAATCCAGTTCTGGAATCATAAATTCCAACTGGATAACATATAAAAAGATGTTCTTTTGCCCTTGTGCAAGCAACATACATTAGTCTTCTTTCTTCTTCCATTTCATCATCGTTTTTGGCTGAATGGGAAGATGGAAAGATTCCATCAAGGGCGTGAATTATAAATACAGTGTTCCACTCAAGACCTTTAGCAGAGTGAATTGTTGAAAGGACGAGGAATTCATCATCTGTTCCAGGGGGAACTATCTCGGAGATGCTTTCATTTGGTGGCTCAATTGCGAGATCTGTTAAAAATTCTTCAAGCGAGTCGTATCGTGAGGCGATGTTTTCAAAAATTTCAAGGTCTTTTTTCCTTTTTTCATAATCGTCGTATTTATCTCTCATTATCGGTTCATAATAGCGAAGTATTATTTCTGTTTTCTGCTGAACAGAGATATCATCTGGATAAATTGTGTAAAGTAGTTTAAATAGTCTTGCAACGCTTTCTGGATAACCCTTGAAGTCAAGCCAAAACTTTGGGTTTGTTTTGATGTTTAATTTTCCCGATGTTATATCTTCAATTACTTTTTGAGCTGTTCTGGGTCCAACTCCATCAAGCAGGAGAAGAATTCTATGCCATGAGATGACATCGTTTGGGTTTAAAATTACACGAAGATGTGCGATGATATCTTTTATATGAGCGGTTTCAATGAATTTAAAACCGCCAAATTTGACAAACGGTATATTTGCTTTTGCAAGTTCAATTTCAAGGTCAAATGATAAATAGCTTGCTCTAAAAAGCACAGCGATTTGATTTAATGGTATACCTTCTTCTCTTAGTTCAAGAACTTTTTGGACGACGAACTTTGATTGGTGATTTTCACTTGGTGCAATTACTATTACTGGCAGTTCCCCACCTGGCTTTTTGGTGTAAAGAACTTTTGTATATTTTTCCCTTGCTTTATCAATTATTTCGTTGGCGAGATTTAAAATTGGTTGTGTGCTTCTGTAATTTTCTTCAAGTTTTATGATTTTTGTTTCGGGAAAATCCTTTGGGAAGTCCATTATGTTTCTAAAGTTTGCTCCCCTGAATGCATATATGCTTTGGGAGTCATCGCCAACAGCCATCACATTTCTATGTTCCATCCCCAAAAGCCGAACTATATCCGCTTGAAGCTTGTTCGTATCCTGATATTCGTCAATCATTATGTATTTATACTGGTTTGCGAGTTTTTTGCGAACATCTTCAAACTCTTCAAGTAATCGTTTCAGATTTAGCAAAAGATCATCATAATCCATGAGGTTATGTTTTGATTTATACGAGTTATAAATGCGGAATAGTTTAAGGATATCATCAGTTTGTTCATAATAATGTGGGAATTCATTTAGGACGATTTCTTCAATGGGTGTTTCTGTGTTTATGCTTTTGCTGTAAATTTCATAAAGTGTTTGTTTACGTGGGAATCTAACTTTTGCCCTATCATATCCTTCTTGGGTTCTAAGGAGGTTTATCACATCTTCAGCATCTCCCTGGTCAAGTATGGTAAAAGAATTATCATATTTTAAAAGGTGGGCATATCTTCTTAGGGTTAGATTTGCGAATGAGTGGAAAGTTCCACCAGATACTCTATCGCATCTTGCGTCAAGGAGAATTGAAGCACGGTTTAGCATCTCCTGGGCAGCTTTTCGGGTAAATGTGAGTAGCAGAATTGATTCTGGGTTAACGCCGATTTCAACAAGGCGAGCAACACGGTAGGTTATTGTTCTTGTTTTTCCTGTCCCAGCGCCAGCGATTACAAGAACTGGTCCTTCAAGTGTCATCACCGCTTCATATTGTGCTGGATTAAGTTCGTCTCTATATCTTATTTTTGAAGGTTTTACGCTATGTTCCTCAAAGATTTCACGCTTAAGGATGTATTTCTTTTTCTCCATTTGCTTCCATTTAGCGTTGTTTTTAATAAAATTAAACTTTTGTTAGGCGAAATTCAAGTAAGTAGATTTACTTCGCTTGATTATTTTAACATCTTTTATTAAAATTTGTTTGTAAGCTTTCGTTTTTAGTTGGGTTAGGAATTTTAAAATCATATAAAAAACCAAAGTGGATTACGACCAAAGGTATAACGCTTATAAAAAGGTCATAGATGAGCGCTTAAAGCAGGCGTTGATAGAGGAAAAGCCTGTTGGTTTATATGAACCAATAAGGTATATTTTGTTTGCTGGCGGGAAAAGGATAAGACCTATAATTCTTCTTCTTTCGTGCGAATCGCTTGGTGGTGATTACAAGGATGCAATTAATGCAGCGCTTGCTGTTGAGATTTTTCATAACTTCACACTTGTTCACGATGATATAATGGACAATGCCGACCTTCGCCGGGGATTGCTAACGATTCACAAAAGATGGGGTATAAACACAGCCATTTTAAGTGGTGATGCTATGTTTGCAATCGCATATAAGTTTTTATCTTCCATAAAATCGGCAAGAATAGATGAAATTTTTAATTCATTTACCCAAGCTGCAATTGAGGTTTGTGAGGGTCAAGCGCTTGATCTTGAGCTTGAGACAAGTTTTGATGTTAGCATTGATGATTACATTAAAATGATAAGCAAAAAAACGGCATCTTTGATAAAAAATTCAGCCAGAATAGGAGCTTTAATCGCAAATGGGAGCAATGAACAAATCCTGGCGCTTGAAAATTATGGTCTTAATCTTGGGCTTGCATTTCAATTTATGGATGATCTCCTTGATGTCGTCGCTAGCTCAGATGAATTTGGAAAGTCAATAGGTGGGGATATTGTAAACGGTAAAAGAACTTTTCTTCTTTTAACAGCAATGGGAAAAGTTGAGGGGAAGGATAGGGAAATCATAGAAAAGGTGTTTGTAAAGAAAAATCTTGACCCATCAATAGTTCACGAGGTTAAAGAAATTTACATTCGCTATGGAATAGTTGATGAAGCTCAAGAGATGGTTAGATTTTACACTAATCTTGCTATAAACTCACTTGAACCTATCCCTGAGTCTGATTCACGCTCAATGCTTATCTGGCTTGCAAACAAATTATGCGAGAGAAAAATTTGATGGTAAAGAAGGAAGTTGAGATCAAAAATAGAACGGGGCTTCATACTCGTCCAGCGGCAATGCTTGTTAAGCTTGCTTCAAAATTTAAATCTGATTTTTTCATTGAGAAAAATGGAATTGAGATAAATGGGAAAAGCATAATTGGGGTTATGTCCCTTGCAGCTGAGCAGGGCTCAAAACTGACTTTAAAATTTATCGGCGAGGATGAAGAGGAGGCTGCAAAAGCAATCATTGAACTTTTTGAATCTGGATTTGGTGAGCTTGGTGAATTAAATAAAATTGATGAAAATAGAGATGGCAAGCAAGGTAATTGAGGGTATACCTGCATCTCCGGGTATAGCAATTGGGATAGCACTTAAATATGAAAAGCTAAAACCAAAGGTTGTTAGAAGAGAAATTAAAGAACATGAAGTTGATGTGGAAATTGACAGGTTTTTGAGAGCGATTGAAAAATCAAAAAGTGAATTACATAAAATTTTTGCTCTCGCAATTGAAAAACTTGGTTCTGAGGGCGCGCAAATTTTTGAAGCACAACTACTGATGCTTGACGATAAAATGATAATAAACAAGATAATTGAAAGGATAAAAAGTGAAAAAGTTAATGCCGAATTTGTTGTAAATGATGAGGTTGAAAAATATATCAAGTTTATGCAGAGCTCTGGGGATGATTATTTGAAGGAGAGAGCAAATGACCTTGAAGATTTGAAAAACAGAGTTATAAGGAATATCCAGCAGGAGAAGTGGCTTTCAAGGTTTGATTCTTCAAGGATCGTTGTTGCTGAAAATTTAACACCAGCGGATACACTCCTTTTCAGCCGAAATCAAGTCCTTGGATATGCAACGGATCTTGGCGGGATCACCTCGCATACTGCAATACTTGCCCGTGCCCTTAAAATTCCAGCTGTCGTCGGATTGAAAGAGGCAACAAAATTTATAAAAACAGGCGACACTGTAATCCTTGATGGCTATAAGGGAATCCTGATAATAAATCCCGAGCAAACATTAATAGATGAATATGTTGAAAAATTGAAAAGGATAAGCGAGCTTGAAAGGAAACTTGAACAAATAAAATCCTTACCAGCTGAGACAATTGACGGAAAGAAATTTACATTACTCGCAAACATAGAATTCCCAGATGAAGTTGAAGAGGCAATTGAAAAGGGTGCTGAGGGGATAGGATTGTTTAGGACGGAATATATCATAAGCAATGGCTTTATACCAGATGAAGACGAACAATTTGAGGAATATATTAAAGTTGTGGAAAAAATTTATCCTCATAAGGTTGTCATAAGGACGTTTGATATCGGTGGCGATAAAATTTTCAAAGATTACCACCGGGAAGATAACCCATTTCTTGGATGGCGTGGTATCAGGGTTGGGATTGATAGACCTGAGATTTTGCTTCCGCAGTTGAGAGCTATCCTTAGGGCAAGTGTTAAAAGAAATGTTATGATAATGTTTCCCATGATCGCAAGCATTGAAGAGGTTAGAGAAGTTAAAAAGATGGTTGAACTTGCGAAATCACAACTTCGTGAAGAGAGAATAAAATTTGATGAGAACATAAAACTTGGTGTGATGATTGAGGTTCCATCTGCTGCTTTGATGGCGAAGGAAATCGCAAGGGAAGTTGATTTCTTTAGTATAGGGACAAACGATTTAATTCAATATACACTTGCGGTTGATCGTGGAAATGAAACGGTCGCAAAGATTTATCAAGAATTTCATCCTGCGGTTTTAAGATTAATCCAGTTTGTAATTGAATCAGCTCACAGAGCTAAAATACCCGTTGCAATGTGTGGTGAGATGGCCGGAGATCCATATGCAACGATTTTGCTTATTGGATTTGGACTTGATGAGTTAAGTGTTACGCCCGATTCAATTCCAAAGGTAAAACAAGTTATAAGAGCCATAAAATATAAAGACGCAAAACGGATAAGCAAACGAGCACTTATCTTTAAAACCCAAGAAGAAGTAAAAAACTTCATCGCAAAAGAGTTAAAGAAAGTGATCCCAGAGTTTGATTTTTAAAACCAAATGGAGGCTTTAATGCTCACCCTGAACCACATAAGAAGTTATGACAAGTCAGATATGTTTTCAAAGATTGCTAATTTTTCCGAACAAATCAAAGAAGCGGTTAAAATAGGTGAAAGTGTGAAAATTAACTTTTCCATCAAGAAAATTAACAAAATAGTTCTTACTGGGCTTGGTGGTTCGGCAATTGCTGGTGATTTGCTTAAATCTTATCTTTCGGAAGAGATAAAAGTTCCAATAATTGTCAACCGTGATTATTTCCTTCCAAAGTTCGTTGATGAAAATACATTACTTATTGTTTCAAGCTATTCTGGAAATACAGAAGAGACAATCTCGGCTTATAATGACGGCGTAAAGAAAAAAGCGAAAATATTCTGTATCACATCAAATGGTGAGATAGAGAAAATCGCTTTGAAGAGAAAACATCCCGTTATAAAAATTCCATCTGGTTATCCGCCGAGGACTGCACTTGGTTATTCATTTTTTCCAATACTTGTCGTTCTTTCAAAACTTGGTTTTATCAAAAGCAAAAAGAAAGAGATAACTGAAACGATAAATTTAATTGAGGAAAAATCAAGAATTTACTCAAATCCAGAACACGAAGAAAACCTTGCTTATAAAATTGCCGTTCGCATAGCTGGTTCAATACCATTTATTTACTCATCTGGAAAATTTGATGCAGTTGCTGTAAGATGGGCTTGCCAGATTGAGGAAAATGCGAAAATGCTTGCCCATTTCAACATCTTCCCCGAGCTGAATCATAACGAAATCGTCGGATGGTCTGGAGAAGTTGAAGGGAGCGTAAAAGAATTGATGAATAAAATTAGCGTTGTGATTTTAAGGGATGAGTGCGAGTATGAAAGAATAAAGTATAGAATTGAGATAACAGATGATTTGATAAGACCTTATGCGGGTGAAGTTTTAAACATATATTCTGAAGGTAAATCAACGCTTGCGAGGCTGTTTTCACAGATTTATCTTGGTGATTGGGTTAGCTTCTATCTTGCTATCTTAAATAAAGTTGATCCAACACCTGTGAAGCCGATTGAATATCTAAAGTCAGAGCTTGCGAAGGTTTGAGGTTTAAAATTTATTTTGAGCAAGTAGAACTTCGTTCATGCTTCCTGTTCTATAGCCCTCAAGGTCAAGTGTTATGTAAATAAAGCCAAGATCTTTAAACGCTTGGACAATTTTTACTCTGAATTCATCGTTGAAAAATTTTTTAAATCCATCTTTGTCAGTTTCTATTCTCACTGTATTTTCATCAACATATCTTACCCGAACAACTTTCAAACCATTAGCCCTAAGTAATGATTCAGCCTTATCAATTTTTTTCAATTTTTCCCTATCAATCGGCAGTCCATAAGGGAATCTTGAAGACAGGCAAGCAAATGAGGGCTTATCCCATGTGGGAAGACCGAGGGTTTTTGATAGTTCCCTTATTTCTTTTTTCGTTAAACCAGCTTCAAGAAGTGGGGAGCGAACATTGTTTTCCTTTATAGCTTTAAGTCCAGGTCTAAAATCACCAAGGTCATCAACATTTGTCCCGTCCGCAATCCATTCAATTCCTTCTTCAATTGCAATTTGTTTTAACTTTGAGAAAAGCTCGGTTTTACAGTAATAACATCTATCGGGCGGGTTTTCACTGAATTTTAAATTATCTGTTTCCTCTGTATTTACAATTACATATCTTATTCCAATCATTTCCGCAAGTCTTACCGCCTCATTGAGTTCATTTTCGGGATATGTATCTGATTTTCCAATGACAGCGATTGCTTTATCTTTTAGGACATCGTACGCAACTTTTACAAGCAGGGTGCTATCAACTCCGCCAGAGAAGCCTATGACCACAGAGCCCATCTCTTCAAGAATTTTTTGGAGTTTTAGATATTTATCTTTAAGTGTCATTTTTTCTCTTTCTTGATTTTAATTTTTGAAGCAGAAACTTTTTGACTTCTGCAATGGGCATTTCTTTTCCTGTCCATAATTCAAATGATTTGCTCGCCTGTAAAATTAACATTTCAATACCGCTTATAACTTCTGCACCTTTGCTTTGGGCAAGTTTTAAAAATTTTGTCATCGGTGGATTATAAACGAGATCATAAACAATCTGCCCCTCGTGAAAAATTTCATTTGTCTGAACTGGTAAATCATTTATATTTGGATGCATTCCAATTGGTGTGGTGTTGACAACAAGTCGTGATGATTTAATATCACCAGCAATTTCTGGGAAGAAAAATTCTTTAACTTCAAAATCTTTATATCCGAGAACCTGTGAGAAATATCTAACAAGCCCCTCGGCTCGTGAAGTGTTTCGGTTTGCTATGACAATTCTTTCAGGTTGAAAATTTGTTATCAACGAGTAAATGACAGCCCTTGCTGAACCTCCAGCACCAAAGATAAAAACCGGGGTATTTGATATAATTTCCTTGTATTTTTTCAATGATTCGGTAAATCCATAAACATCTGTGTTATATCCGCTAAGTATGCCGTTTTCGTTTACTATCGTGTTCACCGCTCCAATAATTCTCGCCTCTGGTGAGACATTATCAAGATTTTCAATGACGATTTCCTTGTGAGGTATTGTTACATTGACTCCTTTTATCCCAAGTGCAATTATCCCTTTTAAAGCGTCTTTTAAATGTTCCGGAAGAACATCAAATGTTATATATTTGTAATTCAACCCTATAATTTCAAATGCAGTGTTATGAATAAACGGAGAAAACGAGTGAGAAACGGGATGCCCTATCAATCCAACAAGTTTTGTTTCTGCATCTATTATCATACCCCTTTAGGTTTAAGTTAGGAATCAATCAAAGTTGTAAGAAAAGTAAATTACTATGCCGTTTGACTTTGCATATTCTTCAACATCGGGCTCAGCAACCATATAAGTGACCATAACAGGAAACATATCAGGATATGTTTTTGTGAGCTTTTGAAGTTTTTTCTTTATAAATTCATCTACTCCATTTTTTGAAAGTTGACTTTTCCCCTCACCAATTATTGCAATTCTTTTATTATCTTTTATCCCGAATCCAAATATGTTAACTTCCGTATACCATCCCTCGTCCGTCTTTAGAAACAATCTTCTTAACTCACCCTCTACTTTTATGTTATGATCTCTTTCAAGCAATTTCGGCAGTGATTTTATTGCTCTATCCTCAAGACCATAACCGATAGCATCGGAGAGATTCCCAAAAAGTTTTCTCATCTTCTCAAACTCAGAGCTAAGTTCAACAATTGCCAGTTCGGTTTTCTTCTGTGCATCAGCTAATTCTTTCATGCTTTGTGTAAGTCCATCAACTCTTTCGGCAAGTTGATCAACTCTTTTAGTTAGTTGACTTAATCCTTGTGCAAGCTCATCAACCCTTTGAGTTAGACTATCAACCCGCTGTGTAAGTTGATTTAATCTTTGCGTCAAATCGTCAACTCTTTCAGTAAGTTGATCAACTCTTTTAGTTAATTGACTTAATCCTTGTGCAAGCTCATCAACTCTTTGAGTTAGACTATCAACTCTTTGTGTGAGTTGGTTTAGTCTTTGCGTCAAATCATCAACTCTTTGAGTTAGACTATCAACCCGCTGTGTGAGTTGGTTTAATCTTTGTGTCAGGTCATCAACTCTTTCGGTAAGTTGATCAACCCTTTGCGTAAGTATGTTTAATCTTTCTTCAGTTTTTATCTGTGCCTCTGCAAGTTGACTTAATTTTTGCGCCAAATCATCAACTCTTTCGGTAAGTTGATCAACCCTTTGTGTAAGTATATTTAATCTTTCTTCAGTTTTTATCTGTGCCTCTGCAAGTTGGCTTAATCTTTGCGCCAAATCATCAACTCTTTCGGTAAGTTGATCAACTCTTTGCGTAAGTATATTTAATCTTTCTTCAGTTTTTATCTGTGCCTCTGCAAGTTGGCTTAATCTTTGTGTCAGGTCATCAACTCTTTCGGTAAGTTGATCAACCCTTTGTGTAAGTATGTTTAATCTTTCTTCAGTTTTTATCTGTGCCTCTGCAAGTTGACTTACCTTTTGTGTGAGGTCGTCAATTCTTTGCGTAAGGATATGCAATCTTTCTTCTGTTTTTATTTGTGCTTCCGCAAGTAATTTTACAATTTGTTTCAATTCGTTTAAATCACCGACGCTAATTTGGACGGTTGTTACTCTTTCCTCTATCAATTTTTCTATTTCGCTTCTTAATTCGGGAGTTATTTTAAATTTCTTTGCTGTTTTCGGCATTGTTTATTTCTTAATCCATTTCTTTAAATATCTTTTGTATTTGGGGAATTCATCTTCAAATTCTTTAATTTTTGAGCTGTCAAGTTCAAACGCTTTTGCAAAATACTGTCCAGCTTCATCAATTATGTTTGCGAGCAGAAATAAACGCCCGATTTGATAATACGGCTCAGCATATTCGGGGTTGATTTTTATAGCGTTGTAATACGCTTGCACTGCTTCTTGATATCTACCAAGTTGTTCATATGCCATTCCAGCGCCGATCCATAGTTCGGGATTTTTTTGATCAAGTTTTATCGCCATCATATAGCTTGACAGGGCTTCGCTAAATTTGCCAGTTTCATATTCCAGCTCTGCTTTCGCTTCCCAGAGGTCAGGGATTCGTGGATTGTAGTTGACCGCAATTGTATAATCAGCGAGAGCTTTTTTATAACTTCCAAGTGCTTCATAGCAGTTTCCCCGAATGTAATAAGCCACATAATTGTTAGGGTTTATCTTTATAACTTGGTTGAAATATTTTATTGCCTCACGATATTGACCAAGTTTTATATTTATATTCCCAATGTAAAACAGGGCAACTTCGGAGTTTGGTTTATATTTTAAAAGTTGTTTAAAAGCTTCAATTGAGTCAAGATATCTTCCGATTTTGAAAAGAAGTTCTGCTTTCAATTCAAGTGCTGGGGTGAAATCTTCTTTTATTACAAGCGCCATGTCAAAGCTTTCAATTGCTTTGACAAGTTGATTTGTTTTTGTGAGCGCAATTCCTTTTTTATACCAGAGATTATAATCGTATGGGTCAATTCCCAAGCATTTTTCAACCACATCGTTTAGACTCTCAAAATCGCCTGTTTTTTCATAGCAATCCGCAAGTCTAAGTAAAATATCTTTGTTATTTGGACTCAGTTCCGCAAGTTGTTTGAGAACATTAATGGCTTGAACATAATTTTCATTTTTTTCAAGGATATCGGCTTTAATTCGTAAAAATTCAAAATTCGTTGGCTGAATTTCAATTGCCCTTTCAATGCATTCAAGTGCCTCTTCAGATTTATCCATATTTTCAAATGTTATAGCCATATTTGCCCACGCATCTGCTTCGTTGGGGTTGAGCATCAACGCTTTATGGAAGGATAAAAGAGCTTTCTCAAATTCGGACATGTTATTTAGTATAATTCCACGCCTCACCCAGTAATCTGCGGAATATGGGAAAATTTCTATAAGTTTCTGAACATGGGGGAGTGCCTTCTCATATTGCCCCGAAATCATATAAAGATCAATTAATTCCTCTACAAGTTCAGTATTCATGTAAGCGCCTTCATGGCTTTTCAAAAATTCTTCGTATTGCTTTATTTTATCCTGAATTTTCTCTTTTTCTGGGAACTCTTCAAAGTTTTCTCTGCCTTCAAAATCGTGATGATCCATCTCTTGATGAAAATTTTGTTTATTTTTCAAACTCAAGATAAATAAAAATTTTAAATCAAGCAAGAATATAAAAATCCATCTATTGGTTTTTCGGGGCAATTTTTTTATTTTTAAACGAGCGATGGAGTCCGCTCTGAACCGTTCTGACTTGGAGCAGGGTCAGAACTGATGACTCCTACTTTTAGTCGTGGGTGGCTAAAAGTAGGAGTTTTTATTTTAAAATAAAAGTTCAAAAGAGATAGGCAAAATGGGAAAAGGTGCTGATATTATATGGCTTAAAATAGAAGGATCTTTTAAGAGAAAAGGATGCCCTATCTGTTTTATTATGGAAAGTTCAACAGAACATTATCTTGAAAGTTTGCTTTACGAATATGTCCTTGATGTTGGGGTAAGAAGTAAACTCAATAAATCGGCTGGATTTTGCACAAATCATGCGTATAAACTTTTGAAGGCTATGAGAAATCTTGGCGATGATGGACTTAAAGTTGCAATTTTATATGAAACTTTGCTCGGTGATGAGATTGTTAAGCTTGAGTTGTTAAAGAGGAATTGGACTTATAAACTTAGGTTGCTGAAAGGGTATATTTATAAATTTTTTGCAAAATCTGCTGGTGGGAAATTTTTAGAGGAGATTGAAAAGCTTAAACCTACTGGTGAATGTCCTGCTTGTTTTCAAGAAAGGTCTGTAGAAAGTTTATATATTGATGAATTTTGCAATCGTGCTGGCGATGAAGAATTTAGGAGACTTTTTAGTTCGGATAATGTAATTTTGTGTCGCTATCATTTTATTGGTATTTTAAAAGAGTGTATCAGAGCAAACAATGGAAGTTCATTTACATTTTTTGTGGAATTGCAAATTTCAAAGCTTAACAAATTATTGAGTCATATGAAAAAGTTCATAGATAAGCATGATTATCAAAATAAGGAATCTTTCAAGGGTGAGGAGTTAAACTCGTGGCGTTTGGTTTTGGAATATTTTTCAGGTAAAGATGATGTGATAAGGGCGTGGGATGAAGTAAGACCGTTTAGTGCAAAGTTATAATAAGACCGGGAAAGTATTTGGTATGTGCATAAATTTAAAATAAAATTGGATTCCAAAAGATGGGAGCTGAAGAAAAAATCAATATGCGTAAAGCTTTTAAAGTTGTCATCTTGCTTGGGATTGTTAGTTTGTTTGCTGATGTAACCTATGAAGGTGCCCGTGGAATCACTGGACCTTTTCTTTATTTGCTTGGGGCAAGCGCAACTATTGTTGGTTTCGTTGGCGGATTGGGTGAATTAGTGGGATATGGTTTCAGGTTAATTTCTGGGTATATCTCGGATAAAACGAGAAAGTATTGGTTGATGACTACCTTTGGGTATTTAGTTAATCTTATAGCAATTCCATTGCTTGCTTTTGCTGGAAATTGGTGGATTGCTTCCGCCTTGATCATTGCTGAAAGATTTGGGAAAGCAATAAGAACACCAGCACGTGATACGATAATTTCGTATGCATCTTCAAACATTGGATATGGCAAGGGTTTTGCTTTGCATGAATTTATTGACCAAATTGGTGCGATTATTGGACCTTTGATTGTTTCAGGTGTAATCTATTTTAGTAAATCTTATTCAAATGCCTTTCTTTTGTTGGGAATTCCTGCTTTTTTATCAATTTTAACCCTTTTGATAACAATTGGTATTTATCCAAAACCAGAGAAGCTTGAAAAGGAGAAAGAGAAAATATCTGATTCTGGTTTTGGCAAGGTTTTTTATCTTTTCCTTTTATTCACTGGTCTTACTGTTTGTGGTTATCCCCACTTTCAAATAATTTCCTATCATTTTAAAAAGGTTCAAATTGTTTCGGATGAAATAATACCGATTTTATTTGCGGTTGCGATGGGGGTTGATGCATTAACTGCGGTGATCGCCGGGGTTTTGTTTGATAGGTTTAAGTTGAAAATTCTTTTTTTAATTCCTCTGATTTCGCTACCTATTTCAATTTTGGCTTTCTATTTAAACAGTTTATTTGCTGTTGTTTTGTCTGTCTTGTTGTGGGGAATTGTAATGGGGTTTCAAGAAACAATTATGAAATCAGCAATAGCTGAAATTATACCATCATATAAAAGAGGTTCGGCTTTTGGATTATTTCACAGTTTTTTTGGACTTGCATGGTTTATTGGTGGAATTGTGATAGGGAGGTTATATGATTTATCGGTTTCCTATCTTGTGTTATTCTCAACTACATTTCAAGTTTTATCTTTCATTTGTTTTATCTATTTAAAACAAAATGCTAAAGCTTGATGTTGAAATTTATAATTGCTGGATTGGGTGGATTTGTTGGGGCTGGATTAAGGTATTTTCTTTCAACTTTTACTTATAAAATTTTGGGGACGGATTTTCCATATGGGACATTTGTTGTGAATGTTTTGGGCTCATTTTTAATTGGGTTATTTATGGGCTTGATTGATAGGGGCTTGATAATATCTTCAAATTGGAGAATTTTTATAGCGGTTGGTTTACTGGGTGGATTTACAACATTTTCATCATTTTCTTATGAGACGGTTGAACTTTTAAAGCAAGGCTCTATGCTTACTGCAATTGCAAATATAACTTATACGATTTTGAACTGTCTTGCTGCCACTTGGCTTGGGGAGGTAATTTCAAAATTGATAATAAAATAACGGAGTTCGGCAATGAAGATTGAAGGCGTTGGGAAGCTAATGCGAATTTTCATCGGAGAAGACGACAAATATGAAGGGAAACCATTATTTGAAGTTATAGTCAGAAAAGTAAGGGAGCTTGGGCTTGCTGGAGCAACAGTGATAAGAGGAATTGAGGGTTTTGGCGCAGGAAGCAGAATACATAAGTTGAGTTTGCTTGATTTATCCGCGGATTTGCCAATTTTGATTGAAGTTGTAGATAGTGAAGAAAAAATTATTTCTTTGATTCCGGAGATAGAGAAACTAATAGAAAAAGCTGGCTGTGGTGCGCTGATTACGCTTGAGAAGGTGGAGGTTGTACGATACTCCGCTGGGAAGAGGTAAGTTTTAATTGTAAAAGATATTGATTTTTCGTAAATTTGCAAAGCAAAAGAAATTCATTCTTTCCGTTTTAAAAATAATTTTTATAACGATGTTTGAGGAGATAACTCAAAAATTTGAAACGCTTTTTAAGAAGATACGAGGTCAGGCAAGAATTACAGAGTCAAACATTGCTGAGACGATGCGTGAGATAAGGCGAGTATTACTTGAGGCTGATGTTAATTATAAAGTCGTTAAAGATTTTACTGAAAAGGTTCAACAAAAGGCGCTCGGGCAGGAAGTTTTGCGAAGCATTACACCGGGGCAGATGTTGATAAAAATTATTTATGATGAACTTGTAAGTTTAATGGGTTCAGCGAGAGCGGATATAAAATTTTCTTCAAATCCACCAACTGTGATAATGGTTGTTGGGCTTCAAGGTTCCGGTAAGACGACATTTTGTGCAAAACTTGCAAATCATCTTAAGCATAAAGGAAGGCATCCACTTTTAGTTGCTGCTGATGTGCATCGTCCGGCAGCTATTGAGCAGTTAAGACAACTCGGGGAGCAAATTCAAGTCCCCGTATTCCCCACGAACTCAGGCATTGATTACACCGAGTCAAGTTTTGATGCAATTCAAATCGCTCTTAATTCAGTTGATTTTGCAAGGAAAAATTATAGGGATGTTGTTATAGTTGATACCGCTGGTAGAATGCATATTGATGAGGAGATGATGAGAGAGGTTGAGAAAATAAAAGAAGCGCTAAAGCCTCATGAGATTCTTTTTGTTGTTGACTCAATGACTGGACAGGAAGCGGTTAATGTGGCGAAGGAATTTAACGATAGATTAAATTTTGACGGCGTTGTCTTAACAAAGCTTGATGGAGATGCTCGTGGTGGAGCAGCACTTTCAATTAAAGCGGTTGTAAATAAACCGATAAAATTCGTAAGCGTTGGTGAAAAGCTTGATGCGCTTGAGCCGTTTTACCCCGATCGTATGGCTTCAAGAATTCTTGGAATGGGTGATATTATAACACTCGTTGAAAAAGCACAAAGACAAGTTGACGAAGAAAAAGCGAAAAAACTTGAGGAAAAGTTAAGGAAAAATCAATTTACACTTGAAGATTTTAGAGATCAAATAAGAGAGATAAGAAGGATGGGACCTTTAAAAGAGATTTTGAGCATGATACCGGGAGTTGGAAGTGCGATAAGAAATGTTGATATAGATGAAAAAGAACTCGTAAAAATTGAAGCGATAATAAATTCAATGACGCCAGAAGAGAGACGGAAACCGAATATAATTAATGCAAGTCGTAAAAGAAGAATTGCAATGGGAAGTGGGACGACAGTTCAGGATGTGAATCGTTTGCTAAAACAATTTGAGGAGATGCAGAAATTACTTAAGCAATTAAATCGTGGTAAGTTTAAGAATTTTAAAATTTTTTAAAATTCCATTTTAATAAAGCTATGGCGAAGGCAAAACAGGCAAAAGTACCGCAGGATTTTAGGCTTGAGGTGGAGCGGATTATAGATGAAAGAATAAAAGCCCAAGCTGTAACGAAGGATGATTTTGATGCGTTAAAAGGTCTTGTGAAAGAGATAAGTGAGAGTATAAAGAGTGTGGTTTTGCTACAACGGGAGAATGAGAAAGCCATTAGTGAATTGAGGATAATAGTTGCAGATCTTATAGAGGCACAAAAAAGGAACGAGAAGTCTATAGGGGAGTTAAGGAGCGCAGTGTCAGATCTTATGGAAGCGCAGAGGAGAAATGAAGAAAGATTCACAAAATTAGAGCAATCTATTGCTGAGCTAATTGAGGCACAGAAAAGGAATGAGGAAAGATTTGGGAGGTTGGAGCAAGCAGTTGCTGAATTGATTGAGGCACAGAGGAGAAACGAGGAAAGGTTTTTAAGTTTGGAGGAATCCGTTAGGGAATTGAGGGTGACAGTGTCGGAGCTTGTTGAGGCACAGAAAAGGAATGAGGAAAGGTTTTTAAGTTTGGAGGAATCTGTTAGGGAGTTGAGGGCGACGGTGTCGGAGCTTGTTGAGGCGCAGAAAAGGAATGAGGAAAGATTTGGGAGGTTGGAGCAAGCAGTTGCTGAATTGATTGAGGCGCAGAGGAGAAACGAAGAGAGGTTTGCAAGGTTGGAGGAAAGGGTTTTAAATCTTGAAGAGGTGGTGGCTGGACTGATTAAGACGGTGCAAGAGTTAACTGAACAAGTTAGAATTCTTGCGATAGATCAAGATAGAATAAATAAGCAACTTGGTGGCCTATCAAATACAATTGGTTATATGCTTGAAAATGAATCATATAAGCATTTACCAGCTTTGCTTGAAAGGGATTTTGGAATCAAGGTAAAAACGAGATTAAAAAGAGGATATGTCGCAGATAAGGAAGGTAATAAAATTGAGGTTAACATATTTGGTGAGGCTGAAAAGAATGGGAAGATTATAACCATAATAGGTGAGTGTAAGTCACAGCTTTCCAAAAATGATGTTGATAACTTCATAAGGAAAAAACTTAGCAGGTTAGAAGGTGTTTATCCAGATATTTTCCCAGTTATGGTCGTGCACATGATAAGCGAACCTGATGTTGAAGATTATTTAAAAGTCAAGGGAATAGCACTGTATTATTCATATGATTTTTAAAAATTTAAAAACAAAAAGAGAGGTGAAAATTTGGCTGTAAAGATTCGCCTGCAGAGATTTGGTAAGAAGAAACAACCTTTTTACAGAATTGTGGTTGCTGACTCAAGGGAACCAAGAGATGGAAAGTATATTGAATCAGTGGGTTGGTATAATCCTATTCCAGAGCCAATGCAGGTTGAAATTAAAGAGGACAGGGTTATACACTGGCTTAAAAGAGGTGCAATACCAACTGATACAGTTAAAGCTCTTTTGAGGAGAAAAGGTATATGGTTGAAGTGGTCATTAATTAAGCAGGGTAAGGATGAGTCGTTTATTCAGTCTGAATATGAGAAATGGCTTCAACTTCAGGTGGATAGGGAGAAAAGAGAGAAAGAAAGAAAAGAGCGAAGAAGAGCAAGGAAGAAAGAGAAAGGAAAGGAAAGTGCAGAACAAGGAGAGGCGCCATCTCAGGAAGGTTAATTTCTTGATGGTGACGCCCTCCTAAAATAAACTGAAACATTAATGGAGGGCTGAAAAATGCGTGAATTCCTGGAATTTATCGCTAAGCATCTGGTTGATCGACCGGAGGATGTTAAAATTACAATGGAAGACAGGGAGAATCGGGTGATTTTTAGATTGCAAGTTGGCGAAGGCGATGTTGGGAAAGTGATCGGAAGAAGAGGAAGAACCGCAAATGCGATGCGAGTTCTCCTGAGCGCAGTCGCTGCAAAAGAAGGTAAAAGAGCTGTGCTTGAGATTTTGCAGTGAAGCGTTTGATTTTGAAAAATGCTTCACTTGAAGTTTTAAAGTAAGCAAGTAAGGTAAGCCATGCTAGGATTTATGATTTTAATATGTTTCCTTGTTGTGGAAGGCTTAGCAAGTTCAAAATGTGAAGATACGATGCGTTACCAAACCATGCTTCCAGATTCGTTTTCTAATTGTGAGGCAATGCAAGGATCACTTGACATTTATGCGGATGAGATAATTGGGATTTCAAAAGAATTAAAATCAGAAGAGTTAAAAGTGGGATATCTTGATGACAAGAAGGCAGAAAAAATGATTGAAGAGTTTAAGAGAAGTCTTAAAGACATTGAAAGAAAGAAATTCGTTGTGCCAAAGGTTGAAATTGTTGATGGCGCGATGTTTGATGATACTGGTCTGATTTGTGGAAATGTTAAGTATTTTATACGAATCTGGAAGCATCCTCCAAAAGAGAAGTTTAATATGCCGACATTTAAGTTGAGGTAGAAAATTTTATATCTCTATGGGCGATCTGTGCATAATTGGAAAAATTTTGAGACCATACGGTCTCAAAGGGCAAGTATGTGTTAAACCAATAACCGATTTCATTGAGAGGTTTAAAAAATTGAAGCGTGTTTATATCGGTGATAATCCAATTGAAGTTGATGAATATTATATCGTGAGTTCATTTTTGCGCAATGAGGATGTTATTTTGAAATTTAAAAATGTAAATGATAGAACAACGGCTGAATCGTTCTGTGGAAAATTTGTTTATATACCCGAAGAAGAGCTTATCCCTTTGCCCGAGGATTCTTATTATGTTCATGATTTGATCGGGCTTAAGGTCTTTGATACAAACGGCAATAAAATTGGTGTTATAACGGATGTATGGCTTCTCCCAGCAAATGATGTTTATGTTGTTGAATCAAAAGGAAAGGAAATCTTGATCCCGGCAATAAGTGATGTCGTCAAAAA
Organism: Candidatus Kryptobacter tengchongensis; assembly: GCA_001485605.1. Taxonomy (GTDB): domain Bacteria; phylum Bacteroidota; class Ignavibacteria; order Kryptoniales; family Kryptoniaceae; genus Kryptonium; species Kryptonium tengchongense. The sequence goes on along the minus strand of FAON01000009.1, from coordinate 97,587 downwards.
GGTTGATCTTGAAAAAAAGATGGTCATAATTGAGCTAATGGAAGGTTTAATTGAGTGAGGAGGTGATGGCAGGTGAGAATTGACATAATAACTGCTGTACCACAGATATTTGAAAGCCCTTTAAATTCAAGTATAATTAAAAGAGCTCGGGAGAAAGGGATAGTTGAAATTTATGTTCACGACCTTCATGATTATGGGATTGGTAGGTATAGGCAAATTGACGATCATCCTTACGGTGGAGGAGCTGGTATGATATTGAGACCGGAGCCAATTTTCAATTGTATTGAAAAGTTGAAAAGCGAGAGGGAATATGACGAGGTAATTTTTTTAACCCCTGACGGAGAAATTTTCAATCAAAAAATGGCAAATGAATTCTCAAAACTAAATAATATAATTCTCCTTTGTGGTCATTATAAGGGAGTTGATGAGAGAGTTAGAGAAGCACTTGTAACAAAGGAAGTTTCAATTGGTGATTATGTTTTAACTGGTGGAGAGCTTCCGGCACTTGTTGTCATTGATGCGACGATTCGGCTTATTCCTGGTGTTTTAAACGATATTGAATCTGCCATGACGGATTCCTTTCAAACTGGTCTTCTTGATCATCCACATTATACGAGACCTGCTGAGTTCCGAGGAATGAAAGTTCCAGAGGTTTTACTCTCTGGGAATCACGAGCTTATAAAAAAGTGGAGGTATGAGAAAGCGCTTGAGAAAACAATAAAAAGAAGAAAAGATTTGTTAAACAAAATCACAGGAGATGATAAAAATGGATAAAGTAAAACTTGTTGAATCAAAATATCTTAAAACGGACATACCAGACTTTAAGCCTGGTGATACTGTCTCTGTTCATGTGCGTGTTGTTGAGGGTGACAAAGAAAGAATTCAGGAATTTGAGGGTATTGTTATTTCAAGAAGAGGGAGTGGGTTAAGTGAGACATTTACGGTTAGAAAGATAAGTGATGGTGTCGGGGTTGAAAGGATATTTCCTCTTCATTCGCCTTCAATTGCAAAAATTGAGGTGAAAAAACGAGGAGCTGTAAGAAGGGCGAAACTTTATTATTTGCGTGAGATGAGCGCTAAACAAGTAAGACAAAAAACATCTGAGTAAAGTTATAGGGACACGCTTATATGCGTGTCTCTTTTTTTATTTAAAAGAAAAGACGGGAAAATGTTGAAAGAAGGAGATAAAATTCCAAATTTTACCGCAAGGTGCACAGATGGAACGGTGTTAAATTCTGAAGAATTCAAAGGCAAATGGACTATTTTATTTTTTTATCCCAAAGCTTTTACCCCAGGTTGTACTAAAGAAGTTTGCAATTTAAGGGATGGTTTTCAAATTTTATCAAAATTTGATGTAAATGTTTATGGCATAAGCAAAGATAACCTTGAAACTCAAATGAAATTTAAGAAAAGATACGGTCTTCCATATGAACTTATCGCTGATCAAGATGGTAAGATAATAAAATCGTTTGGGGTTTCTGGTTTGTTTGGCTTTGCTAAAAGAGTAACATTTATCGTTGATCCAGAGGGTAAAATTGCTAAAATCATAGATAAAGTGCGAGTTTCTGAACATTATGCACAAATTGTTGAGTTTCTTGAAAACATTTTAAATCAAAAGTAGTTAAAAACAAAAGAACTGGAAAAATGGAAATAGATCTTGTATCTCTTCAGGAAAAGCGGATTCAAAAAGCTGGTTTAGTTGATATCTTTGAAAAGGTTGCTAATGGGGAAAGGTTAAGCTTTGAGGATGGAGTTAAACTTTACATGACAAATGACATACTCTCGCTTGGATTTCTTGCAAATATAGTTCGGGAGAGATTAAATGGCAACAGAACTTATTTCGTTAAGAACCATATCATAAATTATTCAAACATTTGTGAGCTTGATTGTAAATTTTGTTCATTTTACAGGAAAGAAGGTCAAGATGGGGCATATAGATTCACACTTGAGCAAATTTTTGATAAAATTCGCCCTTTAAAAGATGAAATAGTTGAAGTTCATATAGTTGGGGCCCTTGATCCGAGATTACCATGGTCGTATTATGTTGATATGATGCGTGGCATAAAGGAGATAAATCCAAACATTAACATAAAAGCCTTTACCGCTGTTGAGATAGATTATTTTGCGAAAATGTTTGGTAAAACTTATGAGGAAGTTCTTTTGGAACTTAAAGAAGCGGGGCTTGATACAATGCCAGGTGGAGGTGCAGAAGTTTTTAGCGAGAGGGTGAGGCAGAGATTATTCCCAGATAAAATTGGAGCTAAAGAATGGCTTGAGGTTCATAGGGTAGCTCATAAACTTGGCATACGGACGAATGCAACTATGCTTTACGGTCACATGGAAACAATTGAAGAAAGAGTTGAACATTTGATAAAACTTCGTGAATTACAGGATGAAACGGGTGGATTTTTAGCTTTCATTCCGCTTCCTTATCACCCGAAAAATAATAAATATGCTGGCGATTGGACAACAGGCTTACAAAATTTGAAAAGTTTTGCAGTTGCAAGATTGATGCTTGATAATTTTCCGCATATAAAATGTTTCTGGGTTTCAACTGGCGTAAAAGTCGCACAGATCTCACAAAGTTTTGGTGTTGATGACCTTGATGGAACAGTTCGTGAGGAGAGAATTTATCACATGGCTGGTGCAGACACAGCACAATATCTCTCAAAGAATCAGCTTATCAAGCTTATTAAAGATGCAGGGAAAATTCCTGTTGAAAGAGATGCTTACTATAATGTTATTGCGGAATATTAAGTTATGGCAAATTTAAACAAAGCCTTGGCAATAAATGTAAAAGGTGAATTTTTCGTTGATTCAACTTGCATAGATTGTGACGCTTGCAGACAAATCGCCCCTGAAGTTTTTGCTGATTTTGAGGGGTATTCATATGTATATTCTCAACCTGAAAATGAAAAACAAAGAAGGAAAGCGCTCCAAGCTTTAATCTCCTGTCCAGTTGGAGCAATTGGGATGATTGGCAATAGATATTTAGTTTCAAGTGTGATTGATGATTTTCCAATTTTAATTGAGGATGATGTTTTTTATTGTGGATTTAATTCTGAAAAATCATTTGGTGCTAATAGTTATTTCGTCAAAAATCAAGATGGAAACTGGCTGATTGATTCACCAAGGTTTGTTTTTCATCTCGTAAAAAGATTTGAAGCAATGGGTGGAATAAGTTATATATTTTTATCGCATCGTGATGATGTGGCGGATGCTGGGAAATTCGCACTTCATTTTGGGGCAAAAGTAATCATTCACAGGCAAGATGGTTACGGTGTGAATTATGCTCAAGTGATAATTGAAGGTGACCAACCAGTTGAAATTGCTTCCGATTTCGTGGTGATTCCAACACCAGGTCATACCTCGGGACATTGTGTTTTGCTTTATAAAAATAAATTTTTATTTACGGGTGACCATATATGGTGGGATAGAAAAAATAAATGTCTTTATGCTGGGAGAGATGTTTGCTGGTATTCATGGGATAAGCAAATTGAGTCAACGAGGAAATTGCTTAATTTTAATTTTGAATGGGTTCTTCCAGGACACGGTCAAAGGATAAAATTACCGATTGATGTTATGAAAAGAGAGATTGAAAATCTAATCAAAAGAATGGAAAAAGTTTGAGATGGGAATTATTGACGAAATTAAAAAAGCTGAAAAATTACAGCGTGAGAGCAGGTTTGCAGATGCACTTTCAATTTATGAAAAAATTGATAAAGAGTTAACAGATGATTCTTTTGATGAGGAATGGTTTTATTACCTTCGCCTTAACGAGGGACATTGCGCAAGGTTAGCGGGTGAGTTTAGGAAAGCAATAAATTATTATCGTCTCGCTTTAAAGATTGCAAAAAATCTTGATGAAAGTGCGATTGCTGATGCATATGCTGGGCTTGGGACTGCTTTGAGAGCAATTGGGAAATTAAAAAAGGCAATTGAAGTTTTTGATATTGCTCAAGAAGTTTATGAAAATCTTGATGATATAGAAGGGCAGGCGTATATTTTGTGGGCAAAGGGTGGAACATTTAGATTTATGGGTTATATTAACCGTGCGTTTGAATCTTTTAGAAAATCTCTTTCTATTTACAAAAGGCTTGGTGATAAAGCAGGAATTGGATATTCCTTATGTGGGCTTGGGGGTGCGTCAAGGGTGATGGGAAATTTTAAAAAATCACTTGAATATTACACACAGGCTAACAGAATTTTCAAAAAGATAAAAGATAAATTTGGCGTTGCTTACTCTTACTGTGGGGTTGCAAACGCAAACAGAATGATGGGTAAATTTGAAGAAGCGATGAGATATTTTTCGCTTGCGACAAAAAATTATGAAGAAATTGGGGATAAGATAAGCTATGCTTATACTCTTTGGGGCGAGGGAACGCTTGCAAAGGTAATTGGAGATCTTGATAAAGCGATGGAAAAGTTTTTGAAAGCTGAAAAAATTTTCGCAGAAACTGGAGATAAACGAGGTTTGATTTACACGGAGCTTGGAAAGATTGAGATAAAATTCATCACAAGCGGGAAAATTGACAGAAGGAAAATTGACTCACTTCTTTTGATTTCAAAAATGTATGGATATAACTTTGAGCGACTCCATATCGTTCTCCTTGATAAAGTTATGAAGGGTGAGGGGATTAACCGACTTTACGGTGAATATGAGAAGTTTGGCTCAAGATTTCTTAAAAAGATAGATGTTAAAGTTCCGTTAAATTTGCCGTGAAAATTAAATCAGGAGCCAAAAGTGTCAAAGGTAAAGATTGGCGTTTTTGATTTTTTAAATGCAAAGCCATTAATTTACGCAATTGAAAAAAACAGAATTCAGCATAATTTTGAACTTGTTTATGATATACCTTCTCAAATTGCGGTAAAACTTTTAAATAAGGAAATAAATGCTGGGCTTGTCCCATCAATTCACTATGCAAAATATTCCGTAAAATATCGCATTGTTCCAGAAATTTGTATCGCCTCTCGTGGAGCTGTGAATAGCATTCGGCTTTATTTCAGAAAAGATTTGAAAGATATAAAAACAGTCGCAACGGATATAAGCTCAATGACATCTGTTATTCTTGCAAGGATTATACTTTCTGAAAAATATGATGTAAGACCGAAATTTGTGGCGATGAAACCTGACCTAATAGATATGCTTTCACAGGCGGATGCGGCACTTTTAATTGGAGACCATGCGCTTTTTGAGAAAAGTGGTTATGAATCTTATATTGATCTTGGGGATGAATGGAATGACCTAACAGGTTTGCCATTCGTTTACGCATTATGGGTTGGGAGAAGAGAAAGTTTGAGCGAAGATGATATCATGGCTTTAATAAATTCAAAAGAATATGGAACTCAAAACATTGATGTGATCTCTCATGAGGCAAGCGTAAAATATGGCGTTGATTTTGAATTTTGTAAGTCGTATTTGACGCAAAATTTATATTATGATCTTGGGGAAGCTGAAATTTCGGGGATGAAGGAGTTTTTTACATATGCGTTTTATTATGGCGTGATTGAATTCATACCTGAGATAAAGTTTTACGAGTTTGAAAAGAAAACAACGAAAAAATAAAGACAGGGTTTATCAAGATGAAAACAATGCTTATTTTACTGCCAGATATAAGGGAGCTGATTCAGGCTGAAAGAAATGAAGAACTTATTGATATCCTTGATGATTTACATCCAGTTGACATTGCGGAGATAATCTCAGAGTTGCCAGCAGATGAAAAGGTGAAACTTTTTAAACTTATTCGTAAAGAAAAAGCCATTGAGGTTTTTGATGAACTTGATGAAAATGATCAGATCTTGATACTTGAGCAGCTTCCAATTGAAGATAGGGCATTTATTCTAAATGAAATGTCCCCAGATGAAAGAGCGGACTTGTTTGAGGAGTTAACTGTAGATAAGTCCCAGGAATACGAAGCTTTGATGACCGAGGAAGCAAGGCGTGAGGTTGAGATTTTAACTGCTTATCCTTCCGAGACCGCAGGTGGGTTGATGACAACAGAGTTTGCATCCGTTGTTGAAAGTATGACCGTTGGCGAAGCGATAGAGTTTTTAAGGATGACAGCTCCAGATAAAGAGACAATTTATTCAATCTATGTCACAAGTGAAAAAGGGGTTCTTGTAGGTGTGGTGCAACTTAAAGATTTGATTCTGTCCGACCCTAAAAGGAAAATAAGCGACATAATGGATGAGAAGGTTATAAGTGTTGAAGTTGATACCGACCAAGAGGAAGTTGCTTCAATTATGAAGAAATATAATTTGACTGTAATTCCTGTTGTTGATAAATACCGAAAACTTATGGGTATAATCACTGTTGACGATATAATTGATGTCATTCATGAGGAAGCGTCCGAAGATATTGCAAAAATGGTTGGAACGCAGCTTGAGGACATTGAGACATTGCTTTCGCCTTTGAAATCCGCAAGATTGAGAATGCCATGGTTGATTTTAACTTATATTGGTGAGATAATAGTTTCTTTCATCGTAAAATATTTTGAGCCAACATTACAACAGATTATAGCTCTTGCCTCTTATATGCCACTTATCGCAGCTATGGGTGGGAATGTGGGAACACAGGCATCAACGATTTGTGTTAGGGGTCTTGCGACCGGGAGCATAAAAATGAACGATTTGAAGAAAGTCCTTGTAAAGGAAACACTTGCTGGTTCCATTATGGGATTGGTCTATGGATTTGTTCTTGCAACTATCACGCTACTTGTTTACGGGCTAAAATATTCATTTGTTTTACCTGTATCTGCTTTCGTTGGATGTCTTGCTTCAATGACTTTTTCCTCAATTATGGGGACCATTGAGCCATTTGTTTTAATAAAACTGAAGAGAGATCCCGCAACTGCGGTAGGTCCACTTGTTTCAACTGGAACTGATATGTTAAGCTCAGCAACTTATCTTACCATTGCAACATTATTATTAAAATTGTTAGGTTAGAGTGAAAGTTTTGCTCGTCTATTTTTCATTTACGGGAAACACGGAGAAAGTTGCATTTAGTATTCTGGAAAATCTTCAAAAAAACGGGGTTAATTGTGAGGTTTTTAAAATTGAACCTGTATTAAAGTTCAAATATATTTTTTGGCTTTTTCTCTCATTTATCCCGTCTTTACCCTTTCCGATTAAGAATTTAAAACTTCTTAAGATAGATAATTACGAAGCAATAATACTTGGAACGCCCAAATGGACATTTAACTGTCCCCCTGTAACTTATTTTATTAGGTTTTTAAAACGGGTCAAATTCAAATCATCAATAAAAATTTTTTTCTTTCTCACCTACGGTGGTTTTGGCGAGGATGCTTATATTAAAAAGTTGAAACGAAAATTTGAAAAATCAGGATTTACCGTTTATGCTGTGGAAAAGTTTAGAAGAAGTGAGATTATAAAAGGTGCGGTGGGTGAGAGAATTCAGAAGTTTTGCTTAAAGATTTTAACTTCAATCAATCCATCTTACCCTCACATTTCCGAGACCTGATTCAATAAAGATATTAATTTTTTTCTGTGCATTCTCATAGTTAAAGCTTATAAATTTATCGCCCCTTTTATAGAAATTGTCAAATTTTCTTGATGAGAGAAAACTTGAAGGTGAGGTTATAATTGCACCAACTTCTTTTGGCAGATATATATCAAGATTACCAAAGCCTAATTCAAAATTAAGCTCACCGTCGTTAAGTAATTCGCCTGATAGATCAATATCAAAAGAGCCCATTCCACCGGAGAAGTTAAAACTTCTAAATTTTGCATTACCAAGATTTTCACCGTCAAATTTTGCAACGCCTGCTTCAATTTCAAGTTTTCTCATTGTTATTTTGTTTGGGCTTGTGAATTTAAGCTTCGTACTGCTTACGCCAGTTGAAATTTTTAAATTTTTCAAACTTAACCCCCCAAGTTCAATGTTTGCTTTGCTGGCTCCAAGCGTAATATCAAGTGTTGTCGGGATATCATTGCAAAGTTTTATATACCAACTTTCATCGCTTGAGATTTCTCTGGATGAAACTTTCGTTATTTCAAACTCAAGATACCCAATCCCTTCCTCAACAAAGTAATCAATGTTTACGAGATTTTTTGTCGTAGTTTTTTCAGAGTAGCCATCAATCACAGCTATTTTATCATCACTTCCCGGCAGGATATAGAAAACACCAGTACCACCAGAAATTTTTATTTTCAATTCTTTTTCATTTTTCCTCGGTATCTCTTTATGAAACCTTGTCTGAAAAATTTTTTCATCGTTTGCCCTGACTATCTGAATTAAAAAAATTAGGAAAACTATTTCAAGTTTATGGAGTTTCAAATTGGCGTATTCTTTGTTTTGTGTTCTATGTTATTTTTTTACGGAAAAAGGAAAGTACAGTTTCAGTAATGTTTTAATTTATCTTTCAACTTTTTGTAAAGCAACTCCCTTGCTCTGAAAATATGCACTTTAACCGTTCCAAGTGGAAGTTTAAGCTCTTTTGCTATCTCCTCGTAAGATTTATCCTCAAAGTGTCGCATTATGATAACCTTGCGATAGTGTTCTGGAAGAGAGTTGATCGCCTCGTAAATTATCTCGTTTTTCTGCTTCTGAAATAATTCACGGTCGGGAACATTGCTCCAGTCTGGGATCTCGCGCTGGATGGAATCATCTTCAAGCTCGTATTCTTCATCAAGTGAATAAGTTGAAATTTTCCTCTTTCGGACGAAATCAATGCAATGATTTGTCGCAATTTTGTAAAGCCAAGTTGAGAATGAAAATTCCGATTTAAAACTTGAGATTGAAGTGAAGGCTTTAGTGAAAATTTCTTGGACAAGATCGTCGGTTTCGCTCTTATTTCTAACGATGCGGTTAACTATTGTCTCAACTTTCTTTTTATATCTGTTCATCAATTCAACATAAGCTAATTCATCACCTTTTACGGCAAGTTTTACAAGTTCTGTGTCAGTTAATTTTTTGTATTCTTTCTTTATTTCTTTCATATTCAGTGAATTACTTTGTGTAAGAAGTCGGAGGTCATGTAAAAAAACAGCATCCCGAAGAAGACCGCAATTGGAGCGAGCTTTGTTTTTGAATTATTAATCTCGGGTATTAAATCAGTAGTTCCAACATATAAACCAACTCCGGAGATGAACGCAAAGAAATACCCGGTGAGTTTTTCGCTTATTGCAGGTATAGCAAGTCCGATCAAGACACCGGCAAATGTGGCAAATCCAACGATTGAAGCGAGCAAAAGCGATGTGCTAACTTTTTTACCCGATGCTGAAATAATTGATGCTACAGTCATACCTTCGGGAAATTTGTGAAGGAAAACACCGATGAAAAGCAGAAGCCCAATCACATAATTAAATTTTAAGCCAATTGAGATTGACATTCCATCAAAGAAAGCGTGAATGAAAAGACCTAAAAAAATAGAATAGCTTGCTGTTTTTGAAATTATATGTTCAGTGTGAGTTTCCTCGCCAAAATGTAAGTGTGAGACGATGGCGTGTTCAAAAAAGTGAAGTGTTGCATATCCAAGCATAATTAAAATTGGTGCTGTTTCACCTATTGAGTTGATTGATTCAGGGACAAGTTGCGTCAGCACGAGGGCAACTATGAAACCAGCTCCAAAAGCAAGCATATAATCTTGAAGTTTTTGGGGCCATTTTCGCGTAAAAAATATAATTAAACCACCAAGTATTTCAGCAATCGTTGCTATCAATCCAAGTGTTAGAATTAAAAGTGTCATTTTTTTAGTTTTTTAGTTTAAGATAAAACCAAAGATGGTAAAAAATATCAGGGCGAAAGAAGCGGCTGTAATAGCATACGGAAGTTGTGTTTTAACATGGTCAAGATGATCGCAGGCAGATGCCATTGAAGAAACTATCGTCGTATCTGATATTGGGGAGCAGTGATCTCCAAAAACTCCACCGCTTAAGACGCTTGCTATGATAAGTGATAAGTTAGAGCCAAGCGCAATTCCAGCGGGGACAGATATCGGGATCATTATAGCAAAGGTTCCCCAGCTCGTTCCAGTTGAAAAAGAGATAAAACACGAGGTTAAAAAAACTATGCTTGGTAAAAGCTTTGGATTTATGAATTTGCTTACAATATGAGCAACATACTCACCTGTTTTTAGCTCTTTACATACCGCTCCAATTGCGAAAGCAAATGTCATCAAAACGGCAAGTGGAATAAGCCCTCCCATGCCTTTGAGTGTAAGTTCAATTGTTTCGCGAATTGATAGAATTTTTTGAATTTTATAAAGAAATCCTGCTACGAAGATTGATGTCATCACGGACCAAAGGACAGATGTTGAACCAGAGCCATTTGTAATGTTTCCATTTCCAGTTATGTAAAGTCCAATGGGCATCATCAATATCATCGTCAAAATGGGAATAATCATGTTTCTTGCTTTTGGGTTTGCATCAGATTTTGGAGGGATATTTATCACTTCATCGGCGATGAGAGGCATCGCTCCATCTGCAATTACCTTTCCCTCATGTATTGCTCTTAATTCTGCCTTTTTCATTGGTCCAAAGTCAAATCCTGTGAGTCCGATGAATAAAACAAGAAGGATTGCGAAAATTGCGTAAAAATTGAAAGGCAAGGCAGAAATAAAAAGCTGAATCTCATTTTTAACACCAACTTGTGTGAGCAATCCAATCACATATGCACCCCATGCGTTAAGTGGTATCATAATGCAAACAGGGGCTGAGGTTGAGTCGCAAATATAAGCAAGTTTCTCCCTTGATATTTTGAATTTATCAAAAATTGGTCTTGACACTGTTCCTGTGACAAGGCAGGTTATGCTTGATTCAACAAATATGCTCATCCCGATAGCCCAAGCGAAAATTTGCGCTTTTCTTCTTGAATTTATAAAACTGCGCCTTGAAACTAAGTTTATAAATCCCTGAACCCCACCCGAGCGTTGAGTTAGGGCGATTAAGGCTCCAACAAGCGCACTGAAAATTATAACTCTCGTATTTGCAGGCTCTTTGAAAACATTTATTATCGCATCAATAGAATTAACAAGTCCAAGTAATGGATTGAATTCAGATAAAATAGTCCACCCAAGCCATATTCCAATGAAAAGTGAAATATAAACCTGTTTGGTTATCAAAGCCAGAATTATCGCAAAGATGGGTGGTAAAATTGAAAGCCATGTGTTCATTTGAGCTCGTTCAAAATTTTTGCAATATGTTTGATAAGTGTACCCTGTGGATGCTCAACTATTCGTCCGATCTCCTTGTCGTTTTTGAAAAATATAAATGTTGGGACTCTCGTTATGTTATATTTGTCAGTTAAACCCTTTAACTTTTTATCTCTATCAAGCCCGATAACTTTAATATATTTTCTTGAGATGCCTGCTTCGTCCATTATCTTCATAAACTTTGGGAAATATTCTCTGCTGTCTGGGCACCAAGTCCCTATAAAAATTAGCACATCAAATTTGTTAGCTTTTGATTTTATCAGGCTGAAGCTCTCGGGATCTTCAACAACATATTTAGAATATCCATCGCCGTACCATTTGAAATTTTCATTTTCAAGCAATTGGATTGGAAATTCGCCGATGATTATTTTTGAGTTGTTTCTTTCAACAATGTGATATCTTTTGCTTGCGCATGAGTTTAAAATCAAAGAAATAATGATCAAAACTGTTGAGATTTTTTTCATTTTTTATCCTCCAGCATTGTTTTTATTCTTGAGACCACCATTTCAATTGCGACTTCATTTTCCCCACCTCTTGGAATGATTACATCAGCCCACCTTTTGCTTGGCTCAACGAATTCAAGATGTGATGGTTTAACAGTTGAAATATATTGATTTATTACGGATTCAAGAGATCTTCCCCTTTCAATTATATCTCTTTTAATTCTTCTTAACACTCTTTCGTCTGCGTCTGTATCAACGAAAATTTTTATATCCATCAAATCACGCAGTTCCTTTTCAACAAAGACAAGTATCCCCTCAATTACGATCACATCTTTGGGCTCAATATGTCTTGTCTGTTCAAGTCGTCTGTATGTTGCGAAGTCGTATATTGGTATATCAACGGGTTGATAATTTTTTAATTTCTTAACATGTTCAATTAAAAGTTTTGTGTCAAGTGCATCTGGATGGTCAAAGTTAATTTCTTCAGCTTTTTTGCCTCCAAATTGAGAGATGTCTTTGTAATAACTATCGTGTTCAAGGATTATGACTTTATCTGTTCCAATTTTTTGCGCAATTTTCTTTGCGACGGTTGTTTTTCCAGAGCCAGTGCCACCGGCTATTCCAATTGTAAGTGGTCTCATTTAAAATATGTTGGTGCAATTTGTTTTAATTCCTCTTTATTTAAAAATCTCCATTCCCCAGGTTTTAAATTTTTATCCTCAAAATTTCCAATCTTTATTCTAACAAGGTTTTCAACTTTGTAGCCGAGTTTTTCAAACATTCTTCTAATCTGTCTATTTTTGCCCTCAACTATTTCAATTTCAACCCAGCATGTTTTTGGATTTGTTTTGACAATTTTTATATTTGCGGGCATCGTCGTATAAATTTTTCCATTTACTTCAATTTCTATCCCGAGCTTAAGTTTTAACAAATCTTCTTGTTTTATCTTTTTGTTGAGTTTTACAAGATATGTCTTGGGAACTTTTGATTCCGGGTTTGTGATAAAGTCGGCAAATTTATTGTCATTTGTCAAAATTAAAAGTCCACTTGTATCTTTATCAAGTCGCCCGGCTGGGGCAACCCATGTATCAAGTTTAACTATATCGTAAATGGTTTTTCTGTTAAGTTCATCTCTCCTTGTTGTTACAATTCCTTTTGGCTTGTTAAGGATTATGTAGATTTTTTCTTTTTGTTTTAGAATCTGTCCATCAATGGCGATTTTATCTTTTTTAAGGTTAACTCTGTAAGATGGATCTGTTATAATTTTTGAATTCACGCTGACCCTGCCATGTTTGATTATTTCCCTTGCGATGTTTCTTGATGCATACCCAAGCTTTGAAATTGCCCGTTCAAGTGAAACTCCTCTTTTCATTCTCATTTGAGATATTTGATTAGAGTGAAACCAAGAATCAAAAGTGTGATGAATGCAATTGTCAGCCAGTCAAAGTATTTATCAATAAATGTTTTAACTTTCGGACCAAAGAAATAAATTAGACCACCGACGAGAAAAAATCTTGCTGGTCTGCTCAATGCGGATGCCAAAACAAGTGTATAAAAGTTAATTTGAAAGGCGCCAGCAGCAATTGTGAAAACTTTATAAGGTATTGGTGTGAATCCAGCAATCACAATAGCGACGAATGCGTTTTTATCATACATAATTTTAACCGTGTTGTATTCATCTTGAAGATGGTAAAATTCAATGATTTTCTTTCCGATGATCTCATAGAACTGTAACCCAAGTAAATATCCGAACATCCCACCAAGCACTGAGCCAGCCGAACAAATTAGAGCGTATCTAAATGATAACTGTGGCTTTAAAAGGGCAATTGCGATTAAAAGAACATCTGGCGGAATTGGGAAAAATGAGGATTCTGTAAATGCGATTAAAAACAGAGCAAGTCCAGCATAGGGTTTGTCGGCAAAGTTCTCAACCCATTTTTTCAACTCAAACAAAAATTTTGATATTCTTCGCATCATATTTCTTCTTTGCTTTTAACTTGAAACAAATTAAAAATGTTAAATTTGAAATTCAAGTTTAGATAAAATCCTTCGTTAACCATCAAAATTTGTAAAAATTACCAATCTTTGTTAAGTTTAATCAAAAAGAGGTTACCACAATGATTAAGATAAAGGCAAGTGAAAATGGTCCATATCTGATTGAGATAGAAAAAGGGAATTTTGAAATTGAAAAAGATGAAAGGAGCGAGGTAATTGAAAAGAAGACAATCGCTCTTTGTAGATGTGGGGGCTCACAGAATAAGCCTTTTTGCGATGGGACACATAAAAAAATTGGTTTTTCGGCAGAGGGCGTGATCATAAAGGTAAACATAAAATAAGATTTTATCCTCTGCTGTTATAAGTGAGATTGGTTGTGAAAACTAAAATTTTTTTCTTAAAACTTTATGCGTTCACTCCTTGAGCTCAAACCGTATCTTTTAAAATACAAGAAATTGCTCACGCTTGGAGTTTTAGCAATTCTTATCAGTGAGGCATTTTATGTTTTGATTCCAATTTTAATTGGGCGAGCGATTGATAGTTTAAAATCTGGAGTTACAGGTGAAAAACTTCTATGGTTTGCTTCTCTTGTAATTGGTTCAACTCTTTTGAGCGGTATAGCTTCCTTCTTTGTGAGGCAAACTATAATCGTTGCTTCAAGGAAAATTGAATATGACATGCGAAATGATTTTTACCGTCATGTGCAAAGTTTGCATTATCTTTATTTCAGGGATAAAAAGATTGGAGATATAATGGCTTATGCAACGAATGATATCCCCGCTGTCAGAAACTTCTTGGGACCTGGAATAATGTATTCTGTTGAAACCGTAATTGAATTTGTTGTTATACTTGGGATTATGTTTTCTATGAATTTTAAACTTACGCTGGTAACTTTGATACCACTTCCGTTGATTTCCTATTTGGTTTACAAAATCGGGAAAATTGTGCACGAACGATATGAGGATATACAGGAACATTTTGGAACTATTACAACTGTGGCGCAGGAAAATATCTCCGGAATAAGGGTGATAAAATCTTATGTGCGAGAAGACTACGAGATTGAAAAGTTTAGGAAGTTAAGTTTTGAATATATGCTAAAGAACATAAAACTTATAAAGATTCAATCACTGACATATCCGTTGATGATTTTGATAACTGGAATTTCAATTATACTTGTTGTTTGGTATGGCGGTTATCAAGTTATAAAAGGTATGATGACGCTTGGACAAATAACATCGTTTTTAATTTATCTTGGTTATCTGATCTGGCCAATGATTGCGTTTGGATGGATTGTAAATTTGACGCAAAGGGCATCAGCCTCAATGGATAGATTGCTTGAGGTTTTCAAGGTTGAGCCAGAGATCAAAGACACAGAAGAAACTGATTTCTCAATTAAAGAGATAAAGGGTGAGATTAAGTTTAAAAATGTATGGTTCAGGTATCCAGACTCCGAAAATTATGTTTTGAAAAATATAAATCTTGATATAAAGCAAGGACAAACGGTTGGAATAGTTGGTTATACTGGAAGTGGAAAGACAACGCTTGTGAATTTAATCCCGAGGTTATTTGACCCTGATAAAGGGGAGGTTTTAATAGATGGAGTTAATGTTAAGAAAATTCCACTTAAAGTTTTAAGAGAAAGTATCGGATATGTTCAGCAGGAGGTTTTCTTGTTTTCTGATACGGTAAAGAATAATATAACTTTTGGGGTGGATGGAGTAAGCGATGAAAAAGTTTTTGAAGTTGCGAAGATTGCACATATTTATGATGAGATCATGGAATTTCAGGATAAGTTTAATACCATCATTGGGGAAAGGGGCATAACTTTATCTGGTGGGCAGAAACAAAGGCTATCTCTTGCAAGGGCTTTGATAAAAGATCCAAAAATTTTAATACTTGATGACTCATTCTCTTCAGTTGATGCTTACACAGAAGAGACGATCTTAAAAAATCTAAAAGAATTTAGAAAGGGAAGAACCACGATAATTATAAGCCATAGGATAACCGCCGTTAAAGATGCAGACTTCATCATTGTTCTTGACGATGGTGAGATAGTTGAACAGGGAACGCATGATGAACTTATTGAACTTGGCGGGGTTTATGCGGATCTTTATCAAAAACAGATACTTGAAGAAGAACTTGAAAAAATGTAAAACAAATTTTTTACGCAGTTTATGCATGATTTTAGGGAAGATGAAATAGTTGGCAAGGCGTATGATTCAAGGTTGATGAAACGACTTTTAAAATATGTTAAACCGTATTGGAAACAAGTTGCTATCTCGGTCATACTTGTTTTAATACTTGCAGTGTTAAATCCATTACGACCTTACATAACGAAATTTGCGATAGATGATTATATCTTGAAGTCAAATTATTCAGGACTTACAAAATTAGCAGTGCTTCTTTTCGGCATCTTGCTTTTGCAGGGGATCTTACAATATCTTTTAAGTTATGTAACTGAATGGATTGGTCAGAAGACAATTTTTGACTTAAGAATGGAGATTTTCAGCCATTTGCAACGGCTTGCCTTGAGATTTTTTGATAAAAATCCAACTGGACGACTTGTAACAAGGGTTACGAATGATGTTGAATCTTTAAATGAAATGTATTCATCCGGGATTGTTCTTGTTTTTGGGGATATATTTACAATTTTGGGGATTTTATATTTCATGTTTAAGTTAAGTTTTGAACTTTCGCTTGTCACTTTGAGCGTTTTGCCTTTGCTTTTTTATGCGACTTTTCTTTTCAGAAAGAAGGCGAGGGAGGCTTATAGGGAGGTAAGGGCGTTAATCGCAAGGATAAATGCTTTCTTACAGGAACATTTTTCTGGTGTGAGCGTGGTGCAGGTTTTTCACCGGGAGGAAGAGGAGTTTAAAAAGTTTGACAAGATAAACGCAAAATATAGAGATGCGAACATAAGGTCGGTTTTTTATTATGCTGTTTTCTTTCCCGCAGTTGAACTTATAAGTGCAATTGGGGTTGGGCTTATAATCTGGTATGGTGGTGGGGAGGTGATAAAGGGAACTGTCACAGTTGGAGTTTTGATCTCGTTTCTTCAGTATACAGAGATGTTTTTCAGACCTGTTAGAGATTTATCGGAGAAGTATAACATCTTTCAGACAGCGATGGCTTCCGCTGAAAGAATTTTTAAACTTCTTGACACAAAAATTTTCATAAGTCAACCTAAAAATCCCGTAAGACTTGAGAAGGTTCATGGGGAGATTGAGTTTAAAAATGTGTGGTTCGCATACAGAGACGATGGTGAAGTGATTTCAGAAGATGACTGGATTTTGAAAAATGTTTCTTTTAAAATCAATAAAGGAGAAAAAGTTGCCATAGTTGGAGCAACTGGTTCGGGAAAAAGCACTATTATAAATTTGATATGCAGATTTTACGATATTCAGAAGGGACAAATTTTAATTGACGGAATAGATATTAAAAGAATTGATGAGAGGGATTTAAGGAAGCACATCGCTGTCGTTTTGCAGGATGTTTTGCTCTTTTCTGGAGATATTTTAACAAATATAACACTTGGAAACGGAGAAATTCCGATTGAAAAGGTTATTGAAGCATCAAAGTTGATCGGTGCAGATAAGTTCATTGAAAAGTTGCCAAATGGTTATTTTGAAGTGGTTCAAGAAAGAGGTGCTAATTTATCAGTAGGGGAAAAGCAACTTATTTCATTTGTTCGTGCGTTGGTTTATGACCCGAAAATTCTTATCCTTGATGAGGCAACTTCAAGCGTTGATGTTGAAACGGAGAGGATAATTCAAGGTGCAATTGAAAAACTCCTTGAGAACAGAACTGCGATAATCATTGCTCATAGGTTGTCAACGATTCAAAATTCTGATAAGATAATCGTTCTTCACAAGGGTGAAGTTCGTGAGATTGGGACGCATGAAGAGTTGCTTGCTTTGAAAGGGATATATTATCGGCTTTATCAATTGCAGTATAAAGAGAGAAAACCAAGAATTGTTAGTGTATCGGGGACAACAAAATGAGGTCATCTTAAAAAGATGACCAATCAAAAATTGAAAAGTAAAAATCAAGGAGGGTTAAACCATGCAACGCATCATCACAATTGAGCGATTCATTATTGAAAGAGAGCATGAAATCCCTGGGGCAACTGGGGAATTTTCAAAACTTTTAACTGATATTGCTCTTGCTGCGAAGATAGTTTGGCGTGAGGTTTCAAAGGCTGGGCTTGTTGATATTATCGGTTCAACGGGCAAAGTTAATATCTCGGGTGATGTTGTTCAAAAACTTGATGAGTTTGCAAATGAGATATTCATTAATGTAATGCAAAAAGGGGGACACCTTTGCGTTATGGCGAGTGAAGAAAGCAAAGGTTTAATTGAAATTCCCGAAGAACTTGCAAAAGGTAAATATGTTCTTGTATTTGACCCGCTTGATGGGAGTTCAAATATTGATGTCAATGTCTCAATTGGTTCTATATTTGGGATTTTCCGTCGTGTTACACCCGGGGGCAGAGGAACGGAAGAAGATGTGTTGCAACCTGGAAGAAACCTCGTCGCTGCAGGTTATGTTGTTTATGGGTCAAGCACAATCCTTGTTTATACAACTGGAAATGGGGTTCATGGATTTACACTTGACCCAAGCATAGGTGAATTTTTGTTATCTCACGAAAATATCAGGATTCCTAAAAAGGGGGATATTTATAGCGTAAATGAAGGATATTATGAGAGATGGGATGAGAATATGAAAAAGCTTGTTAACTATCTTAAAGCCGAGGATAAGGCAACCGGAAGACCTTACAAGTTAAGATATGTTGGAACTCTTGTTGCTGATTTCCATCGGACGCTTTTGTATGGTGGAATTTTTATGTATCCAGGGGATTCAAAAAATCCGGAGGGGAAGTTGCGTTTAATTTACGAAGCAGCGCCATTAGCCTATGTTGTTGAAAAAGCGGGTGGTAGGGCAAGCAATGGATTTCAAAATATACTTGATATAAAGCCAACAAGTTTGCATCAAAGAACACCGCTTTTCATTGGAAGCGAAGAAGATGTGAAACTTGTGGAGAAGTTTTTACAGGGTAAAGCGGAGGATTAAAAATTTTAATTTTGTAAACCCCAGCTCCGACGCGCTCGGGAAAAACAATCCCCGTTACAATTCCCGATGCGGTCGGGGCTAATCTTAAAAACTATGCGTGGATTTTTTAACAAAAGATTAAAAACAGAAACCAAATTAACGCTATTAATTTAACCCCCTTCATGATGTTCTATGTTCATCTCAATCCATTTTGAGATAAACTCAACAACATCATTCCACAGTTTAATTTTTTCCTCCAGCGTTAAATCTGCAGTTTTGATGAGTTTTTCAATTTCCTTGCAGATATCCTCAGGCAAGTTGAATTTTTCTTCCATGATTCCCCCCGATTTTTGTTGTCTTTAAAATTTACATTTTCTTAATTATCCGACCTTCAATAAATACAGTTGCAGGATCAATGCCAGCATTTTTTAAAATTCGGACCGATTCACGAACACTGTCTTTAGCACTTAAAAATGTTTCAAGAAACCAGTCCTTATCTAAACTTTTTGGTTTTTCCATTTTTGTTTTTGTGTCCCGAATAAGTCTACCAAGCGGTAATTTACCCAGCTCTTTTAATTTTGGTAGAGCCCATTTAGCAACTTCAAAAGCAAGTCCTTGCCATGTTTCTGTAAAAGCAGTTTTTCCATCGGGGAAATGTATCTTAGCAGATATTTTGGTATATGTAACATTTTGTTGGTTTAAATCCTTCAATGAAATTTTTGATGTTTCTGGTTTGGGAGGTTGTTGGATTGTGCTTATTACTAACTCTGGAAATTTTTCGCTGACATTTGGCATAGCTGGGCGCCATAGAGCCAAAAGTTTTCTTGCAGAGTCGCCCAAAGTATCTTCACTTATCTGAATTCTAAATATATTATTTCCGCCTAATTCTTTCATATCGTATAATTCCCATACATTGCCATCTGTGAGAACAAAATATGGGACCTTGTTTTGCCAGCAATATTGAAAACCGATATCTCTCACTTTGTTTAAATCCGTTCCAAGTGGTTTTGCCTCCACCATTACCAGAGGAGTTCCATTGTAATAAAGTCCATAGTCTGGGCGACCTTGAGGAGTTGAGATTTCAGGTATCACATGTTCTGGGTTTTCCGTGTCCCATCCGAGCGCACGCAAAATAGGGTCAATAAGCACATAGCGTGTGAGCATTTCATTTTGGCGAAGTTGGGCCCCAAATTTTTGCATTT
Source organism: Candidatus Kryptobacter tengchongensis (assembly GCA_001485605.1). Taxonomy (GTDB): domain Bacteria; phylum Bacteroidota; class Ignavibacteria; order Kryptoniales; family Kryptoniaceae; genus Kryptonium; species Kryptonium tengchongense. The sequence goes on along the minus strand of FAON01000009.1, from coordinate 77,727 downwards.
TGTCTTTGACCTTTGAAATGGCATCAATAAGTTTGTCCATTGTTCTTCTCGTGTTAATTTGGTTCAGTTTAAAGTTATGATTTTCCAGATAAAATTTCAAGCGTTTTTAAAAAGCGTTGAAGATAGTGGGGTTTAAGACATAGTTTGACATAGGGCTAAAGTTAGAAATGAGTAAAATGCAAATTTTGAAAATGTTAAACTTGAATTTTTTGGCAAAGTTTCTTTTTCTTGATTTTTTGTGCATTAGTTTTTATCTTATTTTTGAATTCTCAAAATAAACTTTGGAGGTTAGATATGGCACGAGATAATAACGAAGGGATGTTCAAGGGATTTTTGATTGGATTTCTTGTTGGGAGTGCGTTGGGGGCTGTTCTTGCTATGTTGTTTACACCAAAGAGTGGGAAAGAAATGAGAGCTTTAATTAAAGAAAAATCCGCACAGGCTAAAGAGAAAGCGGAGGGATATCTTGGTGAGGCGAAGGCGAAAGCAGAAGAGGTAATTGAGAAAGCGAAGGAAGAAGCTGAAAAAATTAAAAGGGAGGTTGATGAGATAATTTCTTCGGCAAAGCAAAAAGTTGAAACGGTTAAGGAAGCGGTGAAATCTGGGATTGAAACTTATAAAGAGGAAACGAAAAAGAAAAGTTAAATGAATGCAGAGGCAAGACATTATGTCTTGCCTTTTTTATTTTTAAAATTAACTTTGGTGGGTTATGGAGCTTCTAATTCAAATCTTAACAGCTTTGCTCCTTGCGAGTGCGGTTATAGCTATTGTTTATCTCATTATTGTTTTTATAAGGTTGAGTTCACTGCTTGAAAATTTGAACAAAACGATGGGTGAAATCAACTCAAAGCTTCCGTTAATTCTTGAAAATTTTCAAAGGATCTCGGTGCAACTTGTAGATATGACATCAAAAGCTCAATCCCAGTTTGAGACAATTCAGAATTTATCGGAGACAGTTCAATCTTATCTTCAGCGTTTCAAGGGTGTATTTTCATCTGACAGTTCCCCATCTTTGGAGGGATTTCCGTCTGGTTTGACAAGAATTTTGGCTTTGATAAAGGCAATTCGCACCGTCATCGCAAGATTAAAAGCATAAACATAAAAAGACAAGGAGGTTGATAAGTGGTGAAAGAATATCCAACAGAAAAAATTAGAAACATTGGCTTAATTGGGCATGGAGGTTCAGGGAAAACATCATTTGCAGAAGCAATACTTTACAGTGCAGGAGTAACAACACGGCTTGGGAGAGTTCAGGAAGGTAATACCGTTTCAGATTATCATCCTGATGAAATTGCTCAACAGGTGTCAATTAATCTGTCGCTTTTGCATTGTGAATGGAAGGATACAAAAATTAACATAATTGATATGCCAGGATATGCTGATTTCATTGGTGAAGTGAAAAGCGGTTTGAAGGTCAGTGACACGGCTCTTCTTTTCGTTAAGGCGGTTGAGGGCGTTGAAATAGGAACCGAAACAGCGTGGGAATCAGCTAAAGAAGTGGGCAATAGTGTTATCTTCGTGGTTAATAAGCTTGATGCAGAACATTCAAACTTTGACAATGTAGTTTCTCAAATAAGAGAAAGATTCGGTCATGAGGCAGTTATAGTTCAATTCCCTGTCAATCAAGGTGCAAATTTTGATTCAATAGTTGATCTCATCAGGATGAAGATACTTAAATTTTCAAAGGATCTTTCTGGAAATTACACAGAGGGTGAAATACCCAGTGAATTAAAGGACAAGGCTGAGAAATTGCGCGAGGAATTGATTGAATCAATTGCTGAAACAGATGAGGAATTACTTAACAAATTTTTTGAGAACGGTGGATTAACAGACGAGGAATTGAGAAATGGTTTTATAAATGCGCTTGCTGAAAGAAAAGTTTTCCCAATCTTTTGTGCCGATGCATATCATAACATCGGTGTTAAACCAATTCTTGATTTCATAGTTGATTATTGCCCAAGCCCTAATAAAAAGTCTGTTGAAGCAACATTGAAGAATGATTCAGCACAGGCGATAAAGTTAAACTATAATTCTTCTGGGGAGCCAGTTATATTTGTCTTCAAAACTGTTTCGGAAGCCCATGTTGGTGAATTTTCCTTTTTCAAAGTTTTTTCAGGGACAATATCTCGTGGGATTGACCTTGTAAATCAGAGCAGTGGGACGCTTGAGAGATTGAGTCAGCTTTATGTTATGAATGGAAAAGAAAGAAAGGAAGTTCAAAAGTTTTATGCCGGGGATATTGGAGCGGTTGTCAAGTTAAAAAATACCCACACAAACGATACCCTTTCAACGAAAACATTTCCAGCTGTAATCCCACCGATCAAGTTTCCTGAACCGGTCATTCAATTTGCGATCATCTCAAAGAATAAGGGAGAGGAAGAGAAGATAGCTGCTGGCTTACATGCTTTGCACGAAGAAGACCCGACATTTGTTTTTACAGTTGATAATGAATTGCAACAGACATTGATAAGTGGACAAGGGGAGACACATTTGATGATAATTGCAAAACGATTAAAGGAAAAGTATGGAGTTGAAGTTGAACTTGGTGAGCCAAAAATTCCATATCGTGAAACAATTAAAGGAAAAGCAAGGGAACAAGGCAAATATAAAAGACAAACGGGTGGAAGAGGTCAATATGGTGATGTCTGGCTTGTGCTTGAACCATTGCCAAGGGGTGGAGGATTTGAATTTGTTGATGCAATAGTTGGTGGAGTTGTCCCAAGAAACTATATCCCAGCCGTTGAAAAGGGAGTTCGGGATACGATGGCTAAAGGAGTTCTTGCAGGTTATCCGGTAATTGATGTCAAGGTCACGCTTGATTATGGTTCATATCATCCAGTTGATTCATCCGATCTTGCCTTCCAGATAGCAGCGTCAATGGCGTTTAAAAAAGCATTTATGAATGCAAATCCTGTTTTGCTTGAACCCATTTATGAAATTGAAGTCAAAGTTCCAGAGGAATATATGGGCAGCGTGATCGGTGATATTTCAAGTAGAAGGGGCAAGGTGATAGGGATGACGGCTGAGGGACCTTATCAGGTTGTTAAAGCATATGTACCGCAAAAAGAGCTTTATAGATATTCGTCTGCATTGAGGTCTTTGACGCAGGGTCGTGGAATTTTCACTGCGAAATTCTCGCATTATGAAGAAGTTCCAAAGGAGATCGCAGATAAGATAATAGCGGAAGCGCAAAAGCAGAAGGAAGCAGTTGAAGAAGAATGAAATTATCCCCCTCCTTACAAATGTAAGGAGGGGTTTTATCCCCATATCTTACCTATTTCTCGCTCCGATGAATGGGGCTGTTAAATCCTTCAATAGGGCGAAATTGTTTATTATCATTTTTTTTGTTAAATTTTAAAAAAATTTTGTGTCTTCGTGGAAAAATTTAAAAAATTCACGAGGAGTTCTTAATGACTCATCCTCTCAATATCCTTTTTATTTCCAGTGAAATTGTTCCTTTTGCAAAAACAGGAGGTCTTGCGGATGTTTCTTTTGCCCTTCCACAGGCGATAAAAGAGCTTGGACATGAGGTAAGAGCGATGATGCCAAAATATGGATTTATAAGCGAAAGAAAATTCGGCATACATGAGATAGTCCGATTAAGGGAAATGGATATTCCAGTTGGGGATAAACTTCAAAGGGGGAGCGCAAAGGCTTCTTTTATTGTCGGGCAAAAGGTAAAAGTTCAAGTTTATTTTCTTGAAAATGAATTTTACTATAATCGTGATGGACTTTATGTTGATTCAAAAACAAAAAAAGATTATCCTGACAACGACGAAAGGTTTATATTTTTTTCCAAGGGGATAATTGAGACGCTCAAAAAACTTGGATGGCGTCCCGATGTAATTCATTGCAATGATTGGCAAACCGCACTTGTTCCAGTTTATCTTAAAACAATTTACAATGATGAACCATTTTTTAAAGGTGTTAAAACGGTTCTTACAATACATAACATTGGTTATCAAGGTGTTTTCCCGAAAGAGTCGTTTTATAAATCGGGACTTCCAGATGAAATTTTTCCGCAGATAGAACACAACGGGAAATTTAACTTTCTCAAGGCTGGGATACTTTATGCTGATGTTATAACAACAGTAAGCCCAACATACGCAAAGGAGATAATTTCTGATGACGAGATTGGGGCGGGTCTTTCAGATGTGCTTAAAAAAAGGAAAAAAGATATTTATGGAATTCTAAACGGTGTTGATTACTCCGTGTGGAGCCCAGAAAATGATAAATATATCCCCGTTCCATACAGTATTCAAACGATAGAGACAAAGTATGAAAACAAAAAAGCTCTTTTGAGGCATTTTGGACTTGAATATGATGAGAAGATTCCTGTTGTTGCACAAATTTCACGGCTTGCTGAACAGAAAGGATTTGATCTGGTTGAAGAAATAATTGATGAGATGATGAAACTTGACATTCAGTATATTGTTCTTGGCACGGGTGAGCCAAGGTATGAAGAGATGTTAGAGAAAATTAAAAAGAAGTATCCAAAGAAGGTTGGAATTCATATCGGTTTCAGTGAAGAGCTTGCACATTTGATTGAAGCAGGCGCAGATATATTTCTTATGCCATCAAGATATGAACCATGCGGTTTAAATCAAATGTATAGCTTAAGATACGGAACAGTCCCAATTGTGAGGAAAACAGGTGGTCTTGCTGATACAGTTGAAGAATTTAACCCCAGAACAGGGAGAGGAACTGGATTTTTATTTGAAAAGTATTCTGGGCAGGAGTTGCTTAAAGCGTTGAAGAAAGCGTTGTCCGTTTATAAAAATAGAAAAGCGTGGTTAAAGCTGATGAAAAACGGAATGATGAAGGATTTCTCTTGGACTGCGTCGGCGAAAAAGTATGTTGAACTTTATCAAAAATTGGTAACGCCAACAAAAAAGACACGAACTGTTAAGGCAAGATGAACGAACGCAATGTTGCTATATTCCTTGACAGGGATGGAACAATAAACGAAGATTTGAATTTTCTATCTTCCCCAGAACAAGTTGTTTTGATAGATGGTTCAGCCGAAGCTATAAGGGAAGCAAACAAGCTTGGTTTAAAAGTCATCGTCTTTACAAATCAAAGTGGCATAGCACGAGGTTATTTTACGGAGGAAGATTTACACAGGATTCATAAACGGCTTGATGAATTGCTTGCTGAAAAAGGTGCGAGGATAGATGCTTATTATTATTGTCCACATCATCCAACCGAAGGTAACGGGGAATACAGAGTTGAGTGCGAATGTAGAAAACCTAAAGATGGGATGCTTCGGCGTGCTTCAAGAGAACAAAATGTTGATTTAAAGAATTCTTTCGTCATCGGGGACAGATGCATTGATATTCAAGCAGGGAAAACAGCAGGTGCGGTCACTATACTTGTTTTAACTGGCTATGGAAAAGAGGAATATGAAAAGTGCAAGGGTGAAAATTTTGAACCTGATTTTATTGCACAGAATTTGAAAGAAGCAATTGATATAGTCAAGAGGTGTTTGAGGGAGAATAAAAGTGATTTAGAAAACAACAAAAAATATATCTCCAAGGAATGAAAAATATCGTTGAGAAGAGTAAGGCGAAAAGGGCTTTGAAAAAGTTATCTTTATTATTTTTTACTTTGTTTCTTTTTGGATGTGCTAAAGAGCCAAATGATGTTGGGTTTGGGCTTTTGCCAGATAATGAACTTTTCAATGTAAAAGTTTATGAAGATTCTGTTGAGGTTTATGCGGAAAATATTCAAAATTTCGTTTCAAACTCATCATCAAATGTTTTGCTCATCGGAAATTATGATAACATCTCATGCAGTATATTGATTCGTTTTGATGTTCCTGACACTTTAAAAGATGTAAAGATGGAGTGGGCACAAATAAGGTTATTCAGGTCAAAGTTTTTCATCGGGGATAGCACTTTACCCGTTCATTTTACAGCGCATAAAGTTTTATCAAACTATTATGACACTCTTTATGACGCACAAATCATAGGTGAATTTAATTCTGTTCCTGATTCTGTCAATTATTTTAAAATTGACACGGGCGTTGTGAGGGAATGGCTCAACGGGCGAAATTACGGACTTTACCTCAAGCCCCAAAACTCGGGCGTTATTTGGGGATTTAATTCGCTTGATGAAATACTTTTTACCCCCGCACTTGAGATTGTGATTCGCAGGGAAAATGACCTTGATACCATAAGATTTTTTTATGGAAGTGATGGATATATTGCGAGATTAAATGAGCAAATTGATACAAATTACATCGTTCTTCAGGCTGGGGTTGGATTAAGAAGCATTTTAAAGTTTGATGTGTCAAGACTTCCCAAAAATATAATTATAAATCGTGCGGAAGTTACTCTGTATTTGAAGGAAAAAAAGAAATATAAGGATGGTGTTGATTCAATACTTGCTGGATTTATAACAGATGTTAACCTTGTTAAAAGATCAATAGGTGGATTTGAGGGGAATTATCTTGGCGTGAGAAATCCGCTTGACACAATTGAATACATAATTCCGCTTACAACCCCAGTTCAACGCTGGGTGAATGGAGAAGCAAATAATGGGATTTTAGTAAGGAGTTTTTCAGAAGTTGATAATTTTGATCGCCTTGTTTTTCATTACACAGATAGGAAACCAAAGTTAAAAATCTATTACACAACAAAACCCGGGATTTAGGGCAGATGAGATTTAAATTTTTAATTTTGTTTTTTCTTTATTCAATTTCAATTGCTGGAGGTTCAATTTATTCAAGGTTTGGTCTTGGAGTTTTGCGTTTTTCAACGGTTGATAAAACTGCTGGACTTGGTGGGCTTGGGATTGCTCTCTTTGACCCGATTTATATAAACCGATATAATCCAGCTTTATGGAGCGAGCTTGCAAGGGTGAGAGTTTCAGGTGGTTATCTTTATGAGGGCACATCAACGCAGGATAGATTTAAAAATACTTTTTTGACAAGTGGAAATTTTGATGGAGTTATGTTTGCAATTCCACTATGGAAAAAATATGGATTGACATTTGCAACTGGAGTGATGCCGTTTAGCACAGCAAATTATGCGGTTAAAAAAGATTCATTGATTGAAAATAGATATTTTTCTCAGTTATATAAAGGTGAAGGTGGGATTTCAAATTTCGTCTTCGGGTTTTCATTTAAGCCATTCGGTAAACTAAGCATTGGTGTTAGGGGTGAATATTACTTTGGGACGATAATTAATTCATGGGATGTTGATTTTGGAAGCTCTGAATTTTTCTTCTCAAGAATAAAGCGTGAGAGAAATTGTGGGGGGCTTGGCTTTACCGCTGGAATTGCTTATGGTCTTGGCGTTGGGAGAAATTCTTTTACAATGGGATTTGTGTTTTCTTCACCCGTTAATTTAAAAGGTTTGACATCCGTTGAGTATACCGTTCCTGTGCCAGGTGGCTCAACTATTTCAGAAGTTAATGAATTAAAATTGAAGTTACCTTATAGGGCTGGTTTCGGTTTGAGTTATTTTGTGAGAGATAGGGTTCAATTTTCAGGCGATGTTTATTATCAGAACTGGAGAAAGTTTGAAATTAACGGCGAGCATCCACCTGAGATAACCGATGCTTTAAGGGTTGGAACTGGGCTTGAGATTTTACCGTCAAGAGAAGTGACCGCTGGTTTTTTTGAAAAGACATCTTACAGATTTGGAATTTTTTATAACAGAACATATTTTAAAATAGATGAGAAGCAAATAAACGAGTTATTTTTAACTGTTGGGTTTGGTTTTCCTGTGAGTTTTGACACGAGGTTGAATTTGGCAATTGAGTATGGAATTAGAGGTGAGCTTGAAATAGTGCGGGACAGGATTTTAAGGATTTCAATCGGAGTAAATACAGGAGAAATTTGGTTTGTAAAACAAAAACTTGAGGATTAGCAAAATGAGAAAGGTAATTTTGACATTATTTTTTATTTCCGGGGTAATTTTCGCACAGGGGACCCAGCAGGATTCAATAGAAGTTTTGAAAAATTGGTCTTTATTTTATGAATATTTCAAAACTGGGGACTATGTGAGTGCTTTCCCATACGGGTGGAAAGTTATGGAGATGCAGCCGACGAGGTTTAAAACTCTTTATAAGGCGATGGAGAAAATTTATCTTAAATTTTATGAAGAAGCGCCACCAGAAAAGAAAACACAATACGCTGATACACTTTTGATAATTTATGACAATGCGATAAAGTATCATCCTGAGAACGCATCTGAGTATTATTTGAGAAAAGGGTATGTTCTTGAAAATTATTATACAAACAGGGAGATTGAAGCGATACAGGCATACGAGAAAGGGATTGAGCTTGATTTTGAGCATATAGAATTTTACTATATTGATCGCCTTGGTGTCCTTTACATAAAACATATGGAGGAAAACCCAGAGTATAGGGAGAAAGCAATTGAATTATATCGTAAAGTCCTTGATAAAGATCCCCAAAATGTAACTGCAAATGATAGATTGAGAGCGCTTGTGAAGGATATAAGCGAGTTAATTGAACTTAACAAGAAACGACTTGAGGTAGATCCAGAGAATACAGAACTTATATGGACGATTGCTAACCTTTATATTCGTGCGGAGGATTATAGAAATGCAATTCCATATCTTGAGAAGTTGACAAAAAAATTTCCTGATAACGAAACTTACTGGAATCGCCTTGGTTACTGCTATCAGCGTGTTGGGGAGTATAAGAAAGCAATTGATGTTTATAATCGCTCATTGAAGATTAACCCAGATGCAAAGGAGATAATACTCAACATTGCGGTTTGCTATCGTGAGCTTGACAATTTTGAGCAGGCGAGGATTTGGGCAAGGAGGGCTATGGCAAAGGATAAAAACTGGGGAAGACCATATCTTGAAATAGCACAGATCTATGAAGCAGCTGTTGCAAAATGTGTTAAAACGACAAAAGGAGGCGATTGGACAAAGATTGATTTTGTAGATAAACTTGTTTATCAACTTGCGGTTGAGTATTATGAACTTGCGAAAAAAATTGATCCAAGCGTTGCAAATGAAGCAAATCAAAGAATAAAAAATCTGGAGACACTTGTCCCAACCCAGGAGGATTATTTCTTTAACAAAAGAAAAATAAAAGAAGGCAAAATTGCGATAACTGGTGGATGTTATGACTGGATAGGTGAGAGCATCACTGTGCCTTATAGAATATAAATTCCTAAACTTATTTTTGGAATAAGGTTTTTAATTTCGCAGGCGTTTGCCTGCGTTTTTATTTTAAAAATAAAAATTTCCCCACCATGAAAATAGCCGTTGCGAGCGATCACGCTGGATTTGAATATAAAGAAAAAGTAAAAAAATTATTGAATGAACTTGGACATGAAGTTGTTGATTTCGGTTGTTTTTCCCCCGATTCAAGCGATTACCCTGACTTTGCATATCCCGCTGCTAAGGCGGTTGGAGTTGGAGAGTGTGAAAGAGGCGTTTTTATATGTGGCACGGGAATTGGCGTTTCTATAGTTGCAAACAAAGTCAAAGGTGTCAGAGCTGCAAATTGCTGCTCTGTTGAGGAAGCCAAACTTTCAAGACAGCATAATAATGCAAATGTGTTAACATTTGGTGCAAGGCTTATCTCATGGGAGATCGCAAAAGAAATAGTTAAAGTCTGGCTTGAGACGGAGTTTGAAGGTGGAAGACATGAGCGAAGGGTTGAGAAAATACATAAGTTGACGGGACTTTAAATTAAGTTGATAAGGGAGAAAATTTCAATGTTGGGGACGGATTAATTTCACGATGCTTTTGAATGAACCTTTACCGTTTGCAGTGAAATTGTTTTTTCTTATGGAACTTCAACGGTTGATAAGATGAATTCTTTTGCCAGCGTCAAGCTGGCATTTTCATTTTATGGGTAAATTTTGATATTTGTTGAAGGTTTTGATAAATTTAATTAAAAAATTAGGTGTGATATGTTTCGTTTAATTCCTTTGCTTGCCGTTGTTTCAATTTTTTTGTTCGCCTGTGCAAAGCGTGGGAAACCAACTCTGGAAGAGTATTTCAGACCTGAGGAGGCGAAAGTTAAAACAGGTGGTGTGAAGTTAATCTCAGTTCAAACCCCGAAGGGGACTTTTAAGGTCTGGACGAAAAAATTTGGAAATAATCCAAGAATAAAAGTTTTGCTTTTACACGGGGGACCTGGTTCAACGCATGAATATTGGGAGTGTGTTGAAAGTTTCTTTCCACAGGAGGGTATAGAATTTATTTATTATGATCAGCTCGGCTCATGGTATTCAGATCAACCTGATGACAGTTCCCTCTGGGTAACGGAGAGGTTTGTTGAGGAGGTTGAACAGGTTAGGAAAGCACTTGGGCTTAATAAAGATAATTTTTATCTTCTTGGTCATTCTTGGGGTGGCATCCTCGCAATAGAATATGCCCTAAAGTATCAGGAAAATCTCAAAGCATTGATCATTTCAAATATGATGTCAAGCTGTCCTGAATATGATAGATACGCTGATGAGGTTTTATCAAAAGATATACCACCTGAGGTTTTAAAACAAATCCGTGATTTTGAAGCGAAAGGTGAGTATAAAAATCCAAAATATATGGAACTTCTTTTGAAGCATTACTATGTCAAGCATGTTTTGAGAATCCCAGTTGAGGAATGGCCTGATCCCGTTGTGAGGGCATTCAATCATACGAATGAGAAAATTTATGTTTTGATGCAGGGACCAAGTGAGTTTGGAATCTCGGGGCGACTTGAAAAATGGGATAGATCCAAAGATTTAAATAAAATTAAAGTCCCAACACTTGTCATTGGGGCAAGATATGACACAATGGACCCAGAACATATGAAATGGATGGCAACGCAGGTTCAAAACGGAAGTTACCTTTTCTGCCCAAATGGAAGTCATATGTGTATGTATGATGATCAAGAAAATTATTTCAGGGGGTTAATTAAATTTATCAAAGAAGTTGATGCTGGCAAGAAGAAAGTTGAATTTTGAGATGTTTGTGAGGAGGCTGTTAAAATATCTTGTTTTAATTCTTTTGATTTTTGAAACTTTGAATGCCGATGTTTTTAAGGTTAAGATAAACAATAAAATTGAGGTGATCCCTGCATTCCGTGAGGCGAAAACTCTTTACATTTCTTTGCCTGATCTTTTGGGGCTTCTTGGAATTGAGTATAGAACGGATACATTAAATAACTTGCTAACTTTCAAAGTTTCCGACAACACTTTTAAGTTTATATCTGAAAACCCTTTTATCGTTGTGTCCTCAGGTGATGAAGTGAAGATTTTTCAGATTCCAGTTGAGGTTATTTCTGGGGCTGGGAAAATTTTTGTCCCTGTTAAGTATTTTTCTGAAATTTTCAGCCGTTATTTCCCACACGATTTCAAGTTTGATGAGAAAAACAATATGATAATTATTTCAATCTCTGAACCAGTTGAGGTGAGTCTGCCCAAATTTGATGTTTACGATGTAAAGGTTGAAAAAAGAAAGAACGGCTATTTATTTAAAATTTTAACCGCAAGGAAAATTTCCGATTATGAAGTCTGGCTTGGGAGAAATAACTGGCTTTATATAACAATTGCAAATGCTAAGGTTGATATTTCCGCTTTAAAAAATCTATCAGCTCCAGAGCTTTTCAGTGATATTGAAGTCATACCTCATTCGCGCTCGGTTCAGATATCTTTCAAATTAAAACCAAAGATAAAACATTACGAGGTCATAGCCGATAAAAATGGGACAGATATTTTAATATCACTTTACATTGATGAAATAATCTCAAGGATTGAAGATGTCAAAAGAAAATTTTTGCTTGATGTTGTCGTAATTGATGCTGGGCATGGTGGCAAGGATCCTGGTGCGATTGGAGTTTATGGAACTCGTGAGAAAGATATAACTCTTGCTGTTGCAAAAAAGTTGAAAACGCTGATTGAAAATCTTGGAATAAAGGTCGTTATGACAAGAGAGGAGGATGAGTTTGTTGAGTTATATAGGCGTGGGCAGATAGCAAATTCAAATGGTGGTAAAATTTTTATAAGTTTGCACTGTAATTCAATGCCGTATAAACCACATAGCGCAAATGGATTTGAAGTTTATATTTTAAGACCTGGTAAAACTGAGGATGCCATTAGAATTGCGGAAAGGGAAAATGCTGTTATAAAACTTGAGGAAAATTACGAGGAGAGATATAAGCATTTGACAGATGAAAGCTATATATTAACTGCGATGGCTCATAATGTTTATGTTAAAAATAGCGAAAGATTTGCCGAGATTTTGCATAAGGAGGCGGGAAAAATTCTGGATATAAAAGTCAATGGAGTAAGCCAGGCGGGTTTTTATGTCCTTGTCGGGGCTTCAATGCCAAGCGTTCTCGTTGAGATGGGCTATCTTTCAAATCCAGAAGAAGAGAAATATCTAAGAAGCGAGACAAATCAGTGGAAGATAGCAAGAACGATTTTCAATGCTGTAAAAAAATTTAAAGAAGAGTATGAGGCATCAATTGCTGATTAGGGTTTTCATATTTTTACTCACGATGGGTTTGAATTTTGAAACTTTAGCTGGGGTTAAAGAAGCCTTAAAATTTGCCCGTGAGGGAATTAACAAAGCTGTTGAACTCGCCCCGAAAGTTAAAAAGAGAAAATCTTTTGATAGCAGAAATTATTATCCTGGCGAGATAAAAGTTTTTTACAAGGTTTCAATGAAAAGGGATACAACTAACGATGTGATAATCAAATCAACTGGCTATTCCGAGGTTGATGAGGTAACGATTGAAATTAAACTTTCAAGGATTGAAAAAGTTGAAATGGTTGAAAAGGCAGTTATTTCGGCGTGGGGGATGTTAAACAGAAAAAATTTTATAAAGTCGGATAGAAAAACTGATAAAGTTGAGTTTAAAATTGGGGATTATGATGTTGAGATAAATGTAAAATTTGAAGGTTCTGAACAGGCGGAAATAAAAATCGCAAAGATAAAAATCATAGTTGTAAGTCCAGTTGAAGAATTTGAGAAGGCAGTTGTTCAAGCTATAAGAAGATACAAAGTTTCAGATGGAAGTTTCATTTAAAAACAAAAGTAAAAAAAGAAATGAACACTATCGGAGTTGTTGGAGCTGGCAGAATGGGGAGTGGAATTGCACAGGTTATGGCACAAGCAGGTTATGATGTTATATTGTTTGACATATCAAATGAGACATTGCAAAATGCGCTTGAAAAAATAAGGGCTCATCTTCAAAGGGCGATTGAAATAGGGACAATTAAAAAGGAACAGTTTCATAATATTTTAACAAAAATTCATCCGACGACGAAGTTAAAACATTTTATAACTGCTGATATAGTTTTTGAAGCGGTGATTGAGGATATTGATGTAAAGCGAAAAATCTTCCAGGAACTTGATGACAGATGTCCTCCATCAACTATACTTGCGACTAACACATCTTCAATGTCGGTCACAAAGATTGCTTCTGCAACGGAGAATCCGTATAGGGTTATCGGAACTCATTTTTTTAATCCGCCGTATGTTTTGAAACTTGTTGAGGTCGTGAAAGCACAGCATACATCGGATGAGGTTGTTGAAAAGACTGTTGAATTTTTGAAAAAAATTGGGCATTCACCAATCGTTGTTAAAGATTCGCCAGGGTTTATAGTTAATAGAATTTCAAGACATTTTTATCTTGAGCCGTTGCGTGCGTATGAGATTGGACTTGCGGAAATAGAAGAAATAGATCAAGCATTTAAACTTTTTGGGCTTGAACTTGGACCGTTTGAAGTGATTGATTATGTGGGACTTGATGTAAATTATGTTGTATCAAGATCAATTTATGAGAGATTTAATTATGAGGAAAGGTTTAAACCCGTTACATTTCAAGCAAAGCTTGTTGAAGCTGGTTTGCTCGGCAGAAAAACGAACGCAGGATTTTATTATTATGTTGGAAAAGAAAAAAAACTGCATGACTTTTTGAGGCGTGAGAAAGTAAAATATAAATTTAGCAAAAAGTTTATAAATCTTGCCGATACAATATGCAAAAAAATTTTAAGCCAAAAGAATGAATTGAATGAATCGCAAAAAGTTGTCCTCGCTTTGACTATTGCGATGATCATAAACGAAGGATTTTATGCTCTGATGGAGGGTCTCGCAAGCAAAGAAAATATAGATCTTGCCTTCAAACTTGTTAAATTTCCAGCTGGTCCATTTGAGCTTGGGGAACAAATTGGCTTGAAAAATATAATCAATTTTCTAAATCTTGCTTGTGAGGAATTCATATCCAATAGATACAAACCAGCTCTGCTTTTAGTTAAAAGTTAAAAATGTGATAGTTGGAAATGTTAAGTGCTTTTTTAACCAATATAAGAAAAATTGAAATAAAGGATGTTAAAATTCCAGAGCCGATGGATGGTGAGGTTATTGTTAGAGTTAGGTCCGCCCTTACATGTGGAACAGATTTGAAAATGTATCTTCGGGGACATCCAAAATTTAAATTCCCAATGCTTTTCGGGCATGAGTGTTCAGGTGTTATCTATAAGGTTGGAGCTGGAGTTAAAAATTTCAAAGAAGGTGATGAAGTAATGTTTGCAAATTCCGCCTCTTGTGGTGAGTGCTATTATTGTAGAAGAGGGGATGAAAATTTATGTGTTAATTTGTTTGAAGGTATCTTTTTGGGGGCGTATTCCGAATTTGCCAAAGTCCCAGCGAGAATTGTCAAGAAGAATATGTTTATAAAACCAAAAAATTTATCCTTCACCCAGTCGTCTTTTCTTGAACCAATTTCGTGTGTGATGAACGGAATAAGAAATTTAAATATCCGAGAGGGGGACTCAGTTTTGGTAATTGGTGATGGAGCTATCGGATTAATGTTTACACTTGCGATAAAAAAATTTTTTAATGTTAATCTCATCGTCGCAGGAAGACACAAAGAAAGACTTGATATTGCATTAAACTTTGGGGCGGACGAAATTATAAATGTATCAGAGTTTAGCCTCTTTGATAGGTTAAGGGAAATTACATCGGGTATAGGACCTAATTTAGTTATTGAATGCACAGGAAAGCCAGAGGTATGGGAAGAAAGCGTTGAACTTGTTGCAAAAGGTGGAATGGTAATTTTATTTGGTGGTTGTCCAGCTGGGACGAAAGTAAATTTTGATGCAACGAGAATTCACTATGATCAAATAACGATCAAAGGAGTCTTTCATTTCACATCACAAGATGTGCGAAAAGCTTACGAGTTTTTATGTGATAATTCAGATGAATTAACTCGTCTCATAAGTGGGAAATATCGCATTGTTCATATTCATGAGGTATTTGAAAAACTATCAAGAAGGGAAGGCATAAAATATGAAATTGAATTTTAATGATTTTTCAACTTTATTAGAAAATCTACTAATGCAATATTCAAAATAATTAAAGAGAAGGCATATAAAAAATCCTCAATCGGTATCGTTAGAACTCTAATTCCTAATATTGCATTTTCGTTATACCAGACGATTGGTTCAGCTGTAAATGAACCCGTGAGTGTTCCATTTACGATTAAAAACGGAAATAACAAAATGAGATACGAGATCGCGAATTCTTTGGCAAATTTTATGATGTTTGTGCGATATAAGAACAGTGTAAAGAGTGAGCTAATCAAAGTGACGAAACCCACTAATTTTGTATATATTTTGGACTGGAAAATGAAAAAAATTGAAGCCATTAAAATTAGAAGTAGGGGTAAAAGATGTATATTGGAAGTCAACTTTGAAATTTTAAGCACCTTCCAAAGGGCAAGATGTGTAAAAACACAAGCAAAGGGTATACATATAAAGAAAAGATATTCTTCAATAGGAAGGTTTAGTATATTAATTCCTACTGTATATTTGTCGTTAAATCCCCAAATTTTTGCACCCACAAATATATAATCCCAAATTATAAATGGTATCATCACAATTAAATTGGCGATAAAAATAAATGGAAATTTTTTGTGGAGATTAATTTTCTTGTGGAATCCCGAGATAAAAGGAATTATGATAGACGATATGTCAAGGAATAAATACAAATATGTTTTATTATTCATATCGCATTTGATTTCTTTAATGAGAGTTTGTAATACTTAATTGGGAAAAGATAAACGAACCCGAAGCATTCTGAGTTATCCTTTTCTAAGTTTTTATGATGTTGTTTATGTGCTCTTATAACCGCAAGAAAATAGAAATTTTTAGGATTCTTAAATATGTTTATCCTCCTGTGAGATAAGACATCATGCATAGTGAAATACGCGAATCCATAAATGGTCATTCCGATCCCAATACTCAAAGTTAATTTATTTCCAGACTTAAATCCTAAATATAGCAGTGCTATACTAACCAGTGCAAAAAATAAAACAAAAATGTCATTTTTTTCTAAGCCTTTCTTGGGATATTTTTTGTGATGATCCTCGTGTAAAACCCATAGAAAACCATGCATTACATATTTATGGATCAGCCAAACAATTGGTTCCATAAGTAAAAATACGACGATTGAAGTTAAAAATATCTCCATCATTAGATTAACCCATATTTTTGTTTTTAATAAAGTTAAAAAGATAACTTTTGAAACTTTCTACAGATCTTTCAACATCAAAAAGCTTAGAGATGTCATTTAGCAAACCTTTCCTTCTAATATCTATCAGATTTTCAATTATTTCATTTATCTTTGTTTTACTCTGGGGGTTATATAACACGCCCAGACCCTTTTTATGAATTTGATAAGAAAACCAATACTGTTCAATATGGGAAGGTATGGTTATAGAGGCTACGCCCTTACTTAAAAAAGAATACACGGTTCCATTTCCGCCGTGACATATTACAACATCAATATAGTCAGCAATTTGTCTGATGTTGGCGAACTTTATCCTTTGAGCTCCATCTATGCGCAGAGAAAAAGATGATTCACCAAGTAATATGACATTATACGTTTTTGTTAAGTTGATCTTTTCAAGAAACAAAAAATTTTTTATATCTCCGCTACTTCCCAAAGTTATCAAAATGTTCGGTTTATTTTTATAGAATTTAACCTTTTCCGTTTTCACATCATTGAGATTGTAATAAATAGGACCAATAACTTTGGTTTTTTTGTTTTTGACTATAGGAAAAATTTCCTCGGGATCAAGCAAAAAAACTTCATCGCCCTCAAATTCATCAAAGAGATGGTGTTTCTCGCTTAAAGTGTATTGATTTCTAATAAATCTAAAAGGTGCGTGAAAATTTCTAAGATATATGTCTTCACCCCTTTTAAATATTTCAGACCTTTTGGGCTCTGGGATTAGCTTATAAAGCAAAGAAATGAAAAGTTTAGGCTTGATATTTAAATAACTTATATCTGTATGTCTTTCAGCGAAATATCTACTCATATAAGTATTTACAAGTGAAATGTGTGGCACACCTAAATATTCACAGGAAATTGAGGTAAAAATGTTGGAGTCAGATATTACTAAATCTGGGTTAATTTCCTTTATCGCTGAAGTCAAATACTTAAAATTTGAAAGGATATTCTGTTTATTTATCCATGAAAAATCTGAAAGCTTAACTTTGTTGAGAATATCATTATCCTGATTGTGAATTATACGATAATAAAAACCGTGTTCTGCTACAAAGCTTATATATTCTTTAGAAATTAAAAATGTCACCTGAAATTGTTCCTTTAGAGATTTAGCTATTGTTAAGCATCTTCCCACATGAGAAAGGAGGTTAAATGGAACTATAAGAATTTTCATAGGTTTTGTAACCTTAAAATTTTTACTTTAATAATGCTTATTAGAGCTATGAGAATTTTCCGAAAGTTTGAAATTCTAATTCTTTTTCTCCAGAGCACTTCAATTGGGCTTTTTCTAATCTTTTTTAAAAGTGAGTAGTAATATAAATAGGCAACAAAAACGCCTAACTTAGCCTCTTTAGGCAGCTTTTGTATTCCTCGCAATGCAAACTTTAATTCATCTTGAATATCATCTATGATAGTTTTTAATTCTTTTTCGTCTAAGGTTTTTAAATCAAGTTTATTAAAATATCTTCGTTTAAGAATAAAGTTGTCGTATCTTATGTCTCTTAAGAAGTTTATTTTCTGAAAAGCTGACCCAAGTTTAATTGCATGCTCCTTAAGTTCATAGTATAGTTTACTATCGCCATTAGTAAAAACGGTTAAACACATAAGCCCGACTACTTCTGCAGAACCATAGATATAATTCTTCAAAATATCTTTTGAATAGTCGCTAATGTAAAGATCCATTTCCATACTTTTGAAGAATGCCTCTATAAGTTCGGTATCAATTTTATATTTGTTTACGGTTTTCTGAAAACTATTTAAGATAGGATTCAAACTAAATTTTTCATTAATTGCGCGGTATGTTTGTTCTTTAAACTCGTAAAGAAGTTTATGTTTATCTTTGTCATGAAATGTATCAACTATTTCATCTGCTAATCTAACGAATCCGTAAATTGAATATATATCCTTTCTTATTTTCCTATCCAGCAAAAATATCCCAATTGAAAAAGAAGTTGTATATAAATTTGTAATAATTTTACTACATTTTTCGGAGAATCTATCGTAGATTTCGTAATAGTTCATATCTCATCCTTATTTTTTATTATGAAGTCTGAAACAATGGTGCCAGAGATTATAGACGGTGGAACACCCGGTCCTGGTACGGTCGTATGACCAGCGTAAAATAGATTTTTTATTTTTCTGTTTCTAATCTTAGGCTTAAAAATAGCAGTTTGAAACAAGGTGTTTGCTAACCCATAACAATTTCCCTTGTAAGCGTTGTAATCTTTCATAAAGTCACTTGGACCATAAGAGATAAAAAATTCAATAGAGTCTTTTATTTTCTCGCCGACTAAATTTTCAAATTTTTCAATTGCAAAGTTAAAGTACCTCTGCTTTATTTCTTCGTCTTCTTTGAGCCCAGGGGCAAGAGGTATGAAAAAATATATACATTCTTTACCTTCTGGGGCTAATTCAGGTTCTGTTTGTGATGGAAGGTTTACATAAATTTGAGGTTTGGGTGGAAACTCAGGTTTTTTATAAATACTATTTATGTGTGCTTCAAAGTTTTCGTCAAAAAATAGTATATGATGCGGTAGTTTTGGTAATTTCTTTTTTAACCCAACATAGAATAAAATTCCAGACGGGGTATACACTCTGCTTTCCCAGTACTTTGGGGGATAGTTTCGATATTCTATATCAAGTAAACTCTCAGAATGATGGTAATCTGAAGTGGCTATTACTATATCTGCTTTTATCTTTTCTTTATCTACTATGACACCATTAACTTTATTTCCGCGAACAATTATCTTTTGAACGGGCGCCTCAAAATTAAATTGAACACCTGCAGATATAGCGAGTTTATATAGCGAATCAACCACGCTTTTGAAACCTCCTTTTGGATACCATGTTCCTAATTTGATATCTGCGTAATTCATTATAGAATAAAGAGCAGGTAGCTCTTCTGGGTTTCCTCCTAAAAAAATTAAAGGGAAACGCAATATGGCAATTATTTTTTCGCTTTTAAAATTTTTTCTAAGATACCTCTGAAAACTGCTGAAAAGATTGAGTTTTAAAACGTTTAACAAAAACTCTTTATTTAAATACTCAGATAAGGCTAAATTAGGATAGTATATAAACTTGTTAACACTTAAATTATATTTCTTTTCAGCTTCACTCAAAAACTTGAGGAACTTTTGAGAAGAACCTGGTTCTATTTTATTAAATAATTCAATAATTTGAGCAAGCTCTACAGGAAGATCTACATAGTCGTTTTCGGCGAAATAAACTCTATATGAAGGATTTAACCTTATTAGTTCATAAAAATTTGAAGGCGTAGTGTTAAATCTATTAAAAAACTTTTCAAATACATCTGGCATCCAGTACCATGTAGGACCCATATCAAACTTGAAACCATTATACTCTAAAGAGCGAGCCCTGCCCCCTGGAGATGAATTTTTCTCAAATACCTTCACTTTATATCCAGCGTTTGCAAGAATAATTGATGAAGCGAGACCAGAAAATCCAGAACCGATAATAATAACTTCTAATGGCATAGGAAAATAAATTTTGTTTAACAGAAAATACGAATTTGTTAAACAAAAAACAAATAAAAACAGGAACAATATTAAAAATTAGAGAGGGAGTAGTTAGGCAAGTTCATAGATGAATTTTTTAAATTCACCTATGTCGGTAAATATATTTAAGTTTCTTCTCTTTGGAAATGATATATTTTTAACTTGTCTGCCTATGATCATAATAGGTTTCTGAGTTGAGAGTAAGGCTTCTATTATCTCGTTTAATGTTTTGCTATCTATCGGGGCAACGAAAGAGGTCAATAGATAGTTAATGTTAGGTAATTTTCGGGTTAATAAAATTATATCTTGAATTGGAGTTGCCTGACCTAAATATATAACTTTATGACCGCATTTTTGTATTATATATCTTGCTAATAGTAAACTAACTTCATGAAGCTCGTTCTCGCATAAAAACAACAAAAATAAAAGAGGCTTTTTTCTTTTAATATCTTGTTTTTCGTTTTTTATGATGGCTTCTCTTATAATGTTTACAAATATGTGTTCTTCCCCTGGACAGATGGTTTCAGATTGCCAGAATAAACCAATTTTTTCAAGAATTGGTATCAAAATTTCCTCATAAATTTTCTCTAAACCGTAGGAATTAATGGCTTCGGCAAGCAATTTTTCAAATTCGTCAATGTTTATTTCAATTATACTTGATATAAACTTCATAAAACTCGCTTTTAAAATATCTTGTTTGGCTATCTCATTAATTTTTTGATTTAGTTGTCTCTCTGAAAGTGCAGCTATATTTGAGATCTTTAAACCTTGATGATACAAGAGTGATATATTTAGCATTTTTTTAAATTCGTTTATATCATAATATCTGATATTTCTAGAACCACGTTTGGGATTAAGTATTTTATATCTTTTTTCCCATATCCTTATGGTACCGGCTTTTATTCCAGTAGCTATTTCAAGGTCAGCTATAGAAAATTTATTCTTTAGGAGCATGTGTATAATTTTGTGATTAGTTTTTGATCTTTATTAAATTAACTAAAAAAAATTTTAATTATGAAAGTTGCGAAATTATACGACTTTGGAGATATAAGGATAGAGGAAATGGACCTGCCGGATATAAATTCTGACGAAATGCTTGTAAAGGTTAAAGCCTGTGGGATTTGTTCAAGTGATACGATGAAGTGGTATGTGAAAAAGAAAGCACCTATTGTGATAGGACATGAGATCAGCGGTGTTGTTGTTGAAGTCGGGGAAAATGTTGATAAGTTCAAACCGGGTGATAGAGTATTTGTCCATCATCACGCCCCTTGTATGGAATGCAGATATTGTAAAAGGGGGAATTATGTTATGTGTGATGTATGGAAAAACTCAAAAATAATACCTGGAGGGATTGCAGAATTTATCAAAGTTCCAAATGTCAATCTCAGAAATGATACATTGAAGTTGCCTGACCATCTTTCATTTGAAGATGGCGCAATTGTTGAGCCAGTGGCTTGTTCTGTTAAGGCTTTTAAAAGAGCGGGTGTGAAGAAAGGTGATTATGTTGTCATTCTTGGACTTGGATTTATGGGACAGGTGAATGTAAAACTTGCGAAATTTTACGGAGCTGAGCTCACAATTGGAGTTGATAAAGTAAAATATCGGCTTGAAAAGGCAATTGAAAATGGCGCCGATTATGTTATTGATTTTTCAAATGAAAGTGTGAAGGAAAAAGTCTTTGAAATTACAGGAGGTTACGGTGCTGATGTCGTCATAGTTGGACCAGGGACAATTGAAGCAATTTATTCAGGACTTGAGATCGTTGCAAAGGGAGGGAAACTTGTTTTATTTACACCAACCCCTGATGATGCAATACTTGAAATAAAACCATATGAAGTTTATTTCAAGGAAATTTCAATAATCCCAAGCTATTCCGCTGGTCCGGATGATACGGTTGAAGCTCTGGAATTAATAAGCAAGGGGATAATAAAAGCTGAAAAATTTGTCACCCATAGATTTAAAATAGAAAATACGCTTGATGCTTTTATGTTAACTGCAAGCGCTGGAGAATCTTTGAAGTGCATGATCGTCTTTGATTAAAATTTTATATTGATGTTTTCAACTGTCCATCTTGCCCTGACCTTTACAGTATCTGGGTAAATGGTAAACCTTTCTGATGGCGTAAATGGAAAGACTCTCCCATAGTCATATTTCCCGTTCCCGTTTGAATCAATGAAAGCTTCAATTAAGTATCTACCCTGCGGGATTTGGTCAATGGTAAATTTTGAGTTGCATTTTGTTCTTGTGATATATTTTTTACCTTTTGAAGTTTCAACTGCTGTGACAATAACTTGTGAGTCTGTATCTTCACAGATGATATTTCCTTCAATCGTTCCCCAAGTTGATGGGTCAACGGTTTTAAAGGATAATACCAAGGTATCTTTTTGAAGGTTGTTATCAATATCGCTGAGGTTAAAAATTTTAAGTATATAAACTCCGTTTGGTTTAAGTTCAGCGTCGGGTTCAACTGTGAGTTTGTTTAAATTTTGTTCAATTTTAATTTTTATCTCGTTTCCGATTGAGTCAATAAGTTTTGCTTTTGATTCTGGATTCAAAAAATCATCAAAGAGAAGTTTGATTTCGGGTTTAAGGTTTACATCAGTTTCATCTTGCGATGGGTTTGAGAAAATTAAAGATGGTGCTGTTGTATCGGGCAAAAATCCATTTGAAATTTCATGAATGTATGTATCAAGTTCATTTCCAGCAAGATCTGTAATCCCTGAAAGAGTTAATTTATACTTATTTGTGGGGTTAAGCTTCTCGGATAGAATTAGAATTAATTTACTGCTATCGGGGTAAATTTGTGATATGACTGGAATAGTTTGAGTATCATTTTTTGCAATTTTTATTGAGGCGCTTTCCGGGTTTATCTTTTCTGAAAACTTTAGAAGTATATGAGAGTTATCAACCACATTCACCGATGAGACAAATGGTTTGCTTGTGTCTTCAATTGTGGTCTTAAAAATTATATTTGATAAACTTTGGTTCTGCGGTGAGATTTCAATGTCTTTCCAAAAGACCCCATATTCGTCATCGGTGGGATTATATAAAAGATTTTTCATCTTATCGTTTATTGCGAACAGTCTGTATTTGCCAAATCTGATGAATTGAAACTTGAAGTTTCCATCTTTTCCTGCTTGAGTTACATAGTCAGGCTTCGTATGAAGCGGGGAAAGTGTATCTGGGTTTATTCCATCAATTTTGTATGCAAAAACCATGAAGTTTCCTTTTTGTGTGAATATTTTCCCTTCAATTGAGCCAGAATCAATAACAGAGCCAGTTGAAAATGCAAGTGTAAATGATTCCTTCATCCTATTTCCAGCATTTAAATCTTTAATCTCTGTTCCAAAAGTTATAACATAAGTTGTACTATCTTTAAGTTTTTCTGGAAAAATTATCCTTAATCTTCTCCCTGACCATTTGTATTTGATTTCGCCAGTGATATATGGAGAGATATAAATTGCATCTTGAGCCGAGCGTTTATCAATATATTCGCTGAATTCAACTTCAACATGATTATCTTTGAAATTAACTGTGCCATTTTTGGGATAAGTTTTTATTATCTCCGGTGGTGTTGTATCAGGTGGACCGCCAGATGGTGGAACTTGTGTTGCGCATCCGATGAGAATTAGGACGAAGGTCAGGTAAAGAAGTTTATCCATTTTTTGTTAATGCAGGTTATGTTGAACTTTTGAAAAAATTTAAAAACTTTTTAAAATAGAAAAAAATAAAGTTTCATAAACGACCATGAAAATTCAATTTCTTTACTTTTCCGATTGCCCCAATCATGAACAAGCGAGAAAAAATTTGTATGAAGCGATAGAAAAGGCGAAAATAAAAAATTATCACATTGAGGAAATTGAGATCAAAACGGAGGAAGAAGCTTTAAAGTATAAATTTCCTGGTTCTCCAACTATAAGAGTTAATGGTGTTGATGTTGATCCGTTTTATATGGATAACGGAAATTATGGTTTAATGTGTCGGGTTTATAGAATTGGAGGAAAATTTTTGGGCGCACCGACCGTTGAGATGATTAAAGAGGCTCTTGAAGATGCAAGCTTTTATGAAGGTATAAAAGAAGTTGGTGGATGTTGTTAAAACAATTATGAATTTGAACTTGCCCGAAAACGGAAAATTTGAAACATACGGAAAAGTTAAATCAATTTCTGAATTTTATGATGAACTTTCTGAAGATTATGCAGATATGATTGAGTTTTCGGCAAAGGTTGAAAGTGAAAGGGAAATTTTTGAAAACATTGTTAGTGAGTATAAAATTAAAAGATGTCTTGACGCTGGTTGTGGGGTTGGACTTCATTCAATAATTCTTTCAAAACTTGGGGTTGATGTGGTTGGGATAGATATTTCGGCGTCAATGATTGAGAAAGCAAGGGAATTTGCTCAAATGTTTGGAGCGTCCGCAAAGTTTGAGGTTCTTGATTTTTCAACGATAAGAGATAATTACAGGGAAGAATTTGACCTCGTTTTGTGTCTTGGTAATACACTCCCACACTTTCTAAACGAAAAAGATTTGTTGGTTGCATTGCGAAATTTTTACAATGTCTTGAGAGGTGATGGCGTTCTGATACTTCAGATTTTAAATTACGATAAAATTATGGAAATGGAAGAAAGGATAATAAGTGTTCGTGAGACATCGGATAAAATTTTTGTGCGCTTTTATGACTTTGAGCCAACGATAATTGGCTCACCAAGTTTAAGGGTCTTTGAGATAAGAAGGGACTTTCTAAAGTTTAATGTTTTAGTGGTTGATAAAACGAAAAATTATGCATATAAACTTGTAACGACGAGGATAAAGCCTATAAGAAGTGAAGAGTTGTGTAAGAAACTTCACATGGTTGGGTTTAAGAGCGTTGAAATTTTTGGGGATCTTTTTAGAAATGAATTTAAATCTGAAGTTTCAAAAAATATCGTCATCTTTGCGCAGAAAGTTAAACGAGAATAAAATTTTATGTAGGGTATGATAATTTTCCCAAGGGAACACGGTTCGTGGGCGATTTTATTTATCCCTTTTTTGATAGGTGCGAAAATTGGCGGTGGATTTGATGTAAAGATGCTTCTTTTTCTTATCTCTGTTCTTTCAATTTTTCTTTCTTATCAGCCAGCGTTGATGCTTGCTAAATCAAAATTAAAAGTTTCATCTGAAAATGTAAGGGATGCGTTAAATTCACTTTTCGTTTTTTTACCATTTGTTTTTGTTTCATCTGCTGTTTTGGTTTTTTATTACAAACTTTATGGGTTGCTTATCTTTGGGGCGATTGGCGCAACGGCGTTTTTAGTTCAGTTATACCTTGCGAGATTAAATCTTGACAAGACGCAGGGTGGGCAACTTTTTGCAATGAGCATACTTGTTATGACCGCTCCATCTGCCTATTATGTCGGGGTTGGCAAATTTGATTTAATCATGGTTCAACTTTACTTTTTGAACCTTATGTTTTTCGGGAGTGGAATTATTTATGTTAGGATGAAAATATCGGCGCTTGCAACGAAGAGAGATAAATTCACACTTAACGAAAAACTTTTCATAGGTAGATACAACATTGCATATCATGTTGCCATTTTATTTCTTGTTGTCGTTCTTTTTATTCGTGGTTCAATAGGTCTTTTAATTTTCGCTGGATTTTTGCCTGTGATAATTCATTCAATTATGGGGACATTTATGCTTGAGAGAAAGGTGGTATTTAAACGGCTTGGGTGGATTGAGACGGTTTATTCAATTTTATTTGCAGTTATGATGATCGTTGAGTTCGGTAAAAGTTTGCCCAAATAGTTTTTCGTAACAATCTTTGCAGAATGAGGAAGTTTTTATATCAACTTCTTCAATGGATGTTGATGGGTGCATGACGCATAGATAATTTTCACAATGTAAAAGCCCAAAGTTATGTCCAAGTTCATGAACTGCTTCTTTTAGAAGTCGTTCCTCCGTCAATTTTCTGTTCTCTGGCAGACCGTAGGCGATTTCGTTTAATCTGAGGGTAGACACAATTGAAACCTTTCCCCCAAGCTGTGCCTCTCCAAATACATAAGTTAAAACTGGGATGAAGAGATCAACCGAAATTATGCCGAGAACTTTTCCGTTAAAATTTTTGTATTTCTCCGAGAGCGCTAAAATTATTTTTGTTGAATTAAATTGAGAGCGTGAACTATCATAAGCAAATGATAAATTTATGTGATTCGTATTGTCAAGCAGGACATCGCATTTGAAAATTTCTTTGAGTGGTGAAACGAGCGTAAGCGCGAGTGCGAAATCAACGGGATAGATTGGGGCTATGAGGATTTTGTTTGATTTTGATGAAGACATAAGATTTTCAGGTAACCCTGTTTCTCTTCAGGTTATATTTTTCAATTTTATTGTAAAGTGTAACTCTGTCTATGCCAAGTATTTTCGCAGATTGAGTTATGTTCCAGTTTGTTTTGCTCAAAATTTTAAGTATATGCGCTTTTTCAACTGCTTCAAGTGTTTCATCTTCTGGTTGTTCTTCTTCAGTTAATTGAATTGGTAAATCCTGCGGTTTGATTGCCGGGGGTTTTGCAAGAACCATTGCTCTTTCAATGGCATTTTTTAGTTCTCGGACATTTCCTGGCCAGTCGTATCTTATTAGGATATCCATTGCTTCGGGTGAAATTTCGGTTATGGGTTTGTGCATCATCGTTGCATATTTTTTAAGATAGTAATTTGCTATAAGAGGGATGTCGGTTCTTCTTTCTCTTAATGGTGGAATGAAGATTGTGAAAACATTAAGACGGTAGTAAAGGTCTTCTCTGAATCGCCCTTCTTTAACTGCTTGTTCGAGGTCTGAATTCGTTGCGCATATAACTCTGAAGTCACTTGTTATTACCTCATTCCCGCCAATTCTTGTGAATTGTTTTGTTTCAAGGACACGAAGAAGTTGAACTTGCATTTTTAGGCTTATGGTTCCAACCTCGTCAAGGAAAATTGTTCCTCCGTCAGCGAGTTCAAATTTACCTTTTCTTCTGTAGAGGGCATCTGTGAAAGCTCCTTTTTCGTGTCCAAAGAGTTCCGATTCAAGGAGTGTATCTGGGACTGCTCCGCAATTTACCGAAATAAACGGGAAAAATCTTCTCGGGCTATGTGCATGGATTAATCTTGCAACAAGTTCTTTCCCAGTTCCACTTTCACCCCTTATCATTACAGTTGTATTTGTTGGGGCGACTGTTTTTGCAAGTTCAATTACTTTTTTAATCTGCGGGCTTTCGCCGATAAGTTCCTCTTCCATCAGGAGTTCGGATACATGTTCACGCAGTTTAATGTTTTCATCTGTTAACTTTTTCTGTTTAAGGGCGTTTTTAACGAGGTGCGATAGATAGTCTGGATCAATTGGCTTTGTAACATAATCGTAAGCTCCCTCTTTAAGGGCTTGAACTGCTGTGTCAACCGATGCGAAGGCGGTGATTATTATAATTATGGCGTTCGGGTCAATTTCCTTTATTCTTTTTTGAAGTTCAAGCCCATTCATCCCAGGCATTTTGATGTCAATGAAAACTATATCCCAGGGTCCCTCATTCATAAGTTTAAGTGCTTGTGCTGCGTTTTCAGCAACTCCAACTTTATATCCATCTTGGGTAAACCATTTTGATAGTGAATCTCTGACGATGAATTCATCATCAACAATTAAAATGCTAAATTTTTTCATCATAGTTGATGTTTGGTTTTTTTGGTAATGTGACTGTAAATGTTGTTCCGTGATTTACTTTTGATTCAACGCTTATTTTACCCGCATGCCTTTCAACGATTCCATATACAACCGCAAGACCAAGTCCTGTTCCTTTACCTTCTTTTTTTGTTGTGAAGAATGGTTCAAATATGTGTGGCAGAATTTCTTCAGGTATCCCGACACCGGTATCTATCACCTTAATTTGAATTTTATCGCTGTCAATTTCTTTAAGTTCAATTTTTAAGGTTCCGCCATCTGGCATTGCCTCAATTGAGTTGATCTCCATTGCGATAAGCATTTGTTCAATTTGTTGAGCATCGCAAAAAATAAACACGGGGTTTTCAGGAATATCAAGTTCAAGTTTTATGTTATTCATTTGAAGGTGATGGGAGATCAAATTAACACTTCTTTTTATTACCTGACATATATCTTCATCTTTAAATTCCCCGACCTTTTGTTTTGAGAATAGGAGAAGATTTTTAACTATGTTACCGCACCTTGCTGTTTCATCAATTATTATTGAAAGTTCGTTCAAAATTTCTTCTTTCTCATCTTCGTTAATTTTCTCATTTTGAAGTTTTCTTTTTAAAAGTTTCGCATATGTAAGGATTCCTTCAAGAGGATTATTAAGTTCGTGTGCAACGGTTGCGGAAAGCTTTCCAAGCGAAGCCATTTTTTCAATCTGCAACATATAAGCATGGGCTCTTTGGAGTTCGGCTGTCTTCTCATTGACTTTTTGTTCAAGGGTTTTAGCCCAGTTTAAAAGTTCTTCATGTGCCTGTTTAAGCCTTTCGGTCATTTTATTGAAAGATTCGGCGAGCAATCCAATTTCATCCTTTGATGAAAGATCAAGTCTGAAATCAAGATTTCCATTCATTATCTCCCTTGTTCCGTATGTTAATTTCCTTAACGGGATATTAACAAATTTCCAAATGAAAATGAGAACAAAAATTGAAATTATAAGAAGCATCGCAATTCCGCTTGCGTATTGGATCTTGGTAAGTTTCTCTATATTCCTTCGCATATCTTTGAGTGAGATCATTACATCAAAGACGCCAAGTATTGTTTGTTCTTTTTTGTGCGCATGGCAATTGGCATTGTAACATGATTCTTCGTTTTTTATCGGATTTATAGCCCCAAGGACTTCATATCCATCGGTTGAGTGAAAAATGCGTGTAAGTTGTGTTGCTTCTGCGGGGACAGTTATTTTACCGCTGCGATGGCAGACATTGCAAGCTTCGCTTTCAACAGACATTACCTTGCCAACCTCATGAGGTATGGTTGAAAATGTTATCTCCCCACGCTTGTTGTATATCCTTATTACTTCAATCCCTGGTTGTTGACCAAGCATTTTTATTATCTGATAAATATCATCTCTGCGATTGTGAAGCATGCTATAGTGTGTAGCTCTTTTAATAAGATCGCTTGTTTTAAGGGCATTTTCCATTGATATTTGCAAACATTTCTGGGTCTGCCATCGTATGATCAAGGTTGAAAAAATACCCGTGATCCCCAAGATGAGTATGAAGATAAGGATAAAAAGCTTAAATGCTAAACTTTGAAAAATTTTCATCACAGTTAAGATTGAATGTTTGGTCTCATTTGTTTTATTTCAAATTCCGTGCCGTTTAAAAGTTTTTGTTTTTTAATCTTTTTTCATTCAAAGGATGGGTTTTATTTTCATTTTTGTCACAAAGCGAGTTCAAAAGATGGACAAAAGGTATTAATGGATTTCAAAAATTTTGCTTATAAGCGAAAGATATCGTTTTACCCCAAGCAAATCCTTCAGCGTTTCAATAATTTTCCCGCCATCTTGAAGTGTGGAAAATGAATCTGATTTAAGGAATTCGGAGATAAGTGAGAGAAGCTCGTTTTTAAAGATTTCAACTTTGTAATGGTGCAGATTTAAAAATTCAACTTTATTGTAAAATCCAGCTATTTTTTCAGATGTTTTTATTTTAAAAAGCCATCCTGCGAAATATGGGTCTTTATTTGCGATGTCGGGATTTTTTAGCAGTGTTCTATTTATTTCAAAGAGCTCGCCTTGAACGGGCGAGCGAATTGTTATAATCCCATCCCTGTGCATTGTCCATGCACAGGGAGTTCTTTTCTTCACAAGTGAAGGAACATCAAGGAATATAAACTCAACAATCGGGGAAAAGAAATAAACGATTAAAGAACTTATCCCGACTATCACAAAGTCTTGTTCAAGCTTGACCCAGGTGTACGAACTTGTATAAAGTCTATCATCTGGAAATTCAAGCTTTGAGAGATTTTCAACAAATCGTGAAATAATATCAATAACTATGCGTTGACATGTGTTTTTCTCTTCAAGCATGGTAATGTTAATTTTGCTCTTTAAAAACTTCCTTTATTGGAATAACTTCAAAACCTTCGGCAATTGCTTTTCTTTCCTCAACTTCTGGTGGAAATACAGGCAAATGTTTTGCTATTAATCTAAATGAGGCAAATCCAAGCGCAACAATGAAAAGTGTCACGGATATTTCAGTCCATTTTGGGAAATAACCAGCTTGAGTATAGTTTTCAAGTGCGGTTATGCTGACATTTAATCGGTTGAGAATGAAACCAAGCACAGTTATAAGCTGTGCAACAAATAGTCCTTTTCTGCTGCTTCTTATGCGTGAATTTGTAAGAAGGATTATCGGCACGATTATCCCAAGTATGAATTCAAGCCAAAACATTAATGCTTCATAGTTTAGGCTAAAAATGTATGGGAAAAGTTTATAGTTAATTATATCCTCAACTTTCAGGACGAAGTAAACCATTAGTGCAACAGCTGTAACCTTTGCAAGTTTTGAGAGTATATGAATTTCAATTTCTCTTTTGAAGGCTCTTGAGCTTAAATAAGATTCAATTGTGACCATCGCTGGTCCAACTGCAACTGCAGAGAGGAAGAAAAGATAAGGGAGATTGCTTGAATACCAAATTGGGTATAATTTTTCTGGAACGATTAGATATAAAGAGCCAAGGGATGATTGATGAAGTGTGGAAAGGATTACACCAGCGACGACGAGTGGGATTGTCAGGCTTTTTATTATTTTTTGGGGTTTTTCAAGTTTAAATTTTTGAAAGACCATTGGGCTGAACTCAAGAGCGAGGACTGTTGTGTAAAGCATAACGCACCAGGCTACTTCAAACATAACAGATTCGGGATTCCACATTATAATTGGATGCCATATATTCCATGGTTTTCCGAGGTCGTAAAGTAGGGCAATAATTACAAGAAGATAGCCAAGAAAAGCTGTTAAGATTGCTGATGGGAGAATTGATTTATATTCTTCAAGGTTAAAAATGTAAACGGCGGCTGCCATCACGAAGCCTCCTGCTGCAAGTCCAACACCGCAAAGGACATCAAAGCCAATCCACAAACCCCAAGGGAAGTTATCGCTTAAATTTGTAGCTGCGCCAAGCCCTTTGGTGAAGCGAAGTATCGTTGAGTAAATTCCAAGTGCTACTATAACCCAAAAGACTGAACCCCAAAATGTAAGTTTTGGAATTTTTATTTTCATTTCTCATTTCCTTTTTTGTTGTTTTCTTCCATTTCTTTGAGTTTCCTTTGAAGTTTTTGAACCTCATCTCTGCGTTTTGTTATCCACCATATTCCAAATAGCAATGTCCCACCCCAAAAGATGTAGTTAGGAATTTTTGACATAATTTGTTCTGTGAAATGAGAAAGTGGTACTTCTGGCAAATTAACTTTTATGCCAAGTTTTTGCATAGGTCTATCTGCAAGGTAAAGCACTGAAGTTCCACCAGCTTCTTTTAAACCAAAGATATGCGGATAATATGTTTCGGGATTTTCGTTAATTCTTCTCTTTGCTTCTTCAATTAGTTCTTCCCTTGTTCCAAAAGTTCTTGCCTCGGCTGGGCATGCTTCAACACAGGCTGGGATCCCACCATTCTTTATCCTTTCATAACACATATCACACTTGGTGACCTTTGGGTTTAATTTATTCCATTGATATTTCGGTATATTGAATGGACATGCTTGCATACAATATCTGCATCCAAGACATTTTGAAGGATCATAAGTGACGGGACCGAGTTTTGTTTTTTGAAATGCTCCGACTGGACAAACAGATGCACAGGTTGGTTTTTCGCAATGCATACAGAGTCGGGGAACATAAATTCCATTGTGATCTTCAACGGCAGTATTTTGAATTGAAGAGAGTTGGTGTGTTTCTGTAGTAGGATTGCCCCATCTTTCAGCGCACGCTTCCTCACAAGCATAGCAACCTATGCATCTGGTTACATCAATTAAAATCCCATATTTCATTTTTGAACCCGAGTTTAATTTTTAAGATTGCTGAATGAATTCCTTTTCAAATTTTTCCCATGTTTTAGCGTCAACATTTTGAAGGACTCCCTTTATCACGAGCCCGCCATCTGCAAGTGTTAACTCCAGGGCTGGTGAAAATTTTGGCGCTTCTTTGCTTATAAACTCCCTAAATCTTCTTATCTCGTTTTTCAACCATTTGGAAGCTTCACTTCCAATCAAAAGGTTTTTGACTTCTGATGCGATATCCTCAGGTTCAATCATAATAATCCAGCCATTTAAGTATGGATCCTTCAAAATTGTCTGTGGTGATTCAAATATGATCGGATTAATTTTTGCAATCTTTCCACTTACAGGCGAGAGAAATGTTAGGGTTCGTTCCCCTTGTCTAATTTTGAATAAAGGTTCACCCTTTGTGATTTTCTCTCCAACTGGCAAAACTTCAACCGCATCAATTTTTCCAGTTACCTTTGAAATGAAATCGTCAACCCCAACATAAACCTTTCCAGAAAATAGAATCTCAAGCCAAGTGTGCGCTTTGCTAAAGAAATAACCTCTGGGTAAAATAAAACTTTCAGGACTTAACATAACCTGCGGTTGATAAGCTTCACGCTTTTTCTGTGCTCTTTGAACAAAATAATCAATTGTTAAGCAAACTAAAATTGTTGCTATTACAAAAAGTGCTACCATGGCAATTTCTCCAGTTTTTATTTTACTCACATATTATTAAGTTCAAAAGAAATGCCAGAACGATTGGGCAATCCTTAGATGATTAAATTTCAATTGGAATTTGGATTTTGATATGAATCTAAAACCAGCTTGTGTTTAGATTTTCAACGGCATTTTCTCCTGGTGGTATGGAAAATTTTGATTATTAAAAATTTTTGAATGTTTAAAAATTTAACAGAGAGCTGTTTAAAAGTTCAACGCTATAGATGTAGATTTTTGAGATGTTCATTGTTGTAGCAAAATATAACGAATGATGGCAAGGTGAGAATTAAATTATGCTATTTTAATTTGAGAAATAGGGTTGTAGAATTGGCATAAAATTTGTCTATTTTTAGAAGTGAAGTGCACCTTGTAAAAAGAAAAACTTAAAAAACAAAAGCACATTTCAGCCATGGGAGAAAAATTAACGCGTAAACAATTTCTTGAACTTACCGCAAAAAGCGCTGTTGGGGGCGCTATAGGTTTTTCAATTATTAATCTTGCTAATAATGTAAGAGCGCAATCTCAAATTACATGGCCACTTCCTTATGAAATTCTTGATACCGAACATGTAAGAAAGTTAGGGCACCAATTCTATTGGACTGGTAAAGGATGCTGTTATGGCGCATTTAAGGCAATAGTTTACGCAATGCATGAAAAAGTAGGGGAACCGTTTACGACTTTATTGCCATTGTGTGAAATGATGATTTTTGGGCATGGCGGGGTTGTTGGATGGGGAACAACTTGTGGAGCGTTGCTTGGAGCTGCTGCAGCTGTCAATTTGTTTTGTGATAAGGCAACAACTGATAAAATCGTTCATGAAATTATGGGCTGGTATACACAAGCGTTGTTCCCAAGTGATATTAGCAATCAATATGCCCAAAATGGACAATTCTACGATAACAGGTTAAACCAGGCTCTGCCTCAATCTAGCTGTGGCTCGGCTCTATGCCATGTGTCAGTTACAAAGTGGTGTGTAGCTTCTGGCTACAAAGCTGGTTCAACTGAAAGAAAAGAAAGGTGTGGAAGGTTAACAGGTGATGTTGCAGCTAAAACAGTTGAATTATTAAATGCTTGGAAAAATAGTCAATTCCAGCAAACATATCAACTCCCTGGAGTTGTAACAGGTTGCCTTGCTTGCCATGGCTCTGCTTATAAGGACAATGTTAAATCAATTATGACTTGTGATCAATGCCATAAGCCGAACTGGGCTCATCCGCAGACAAAGGTTGAACAACTTTCAGAGGTTGCGTTTACATTTCGCCTTGCTCAAAATTATCCGAATCCGTTTAATCCTTCAACAAGCATTGAGTTTTCGGTTCCAAAGTCTTGCGATGTAAGGTTAGAAATTTATGATATCTCCGGGAGAATTATAAGAAGGTTGATTGATGGTGAAAGGTATGAGCCGGGTGTATACAAAGTTGTATGGGATGGGACGGACGACCATGGGAACCGTGTGGCAAGCGGAGTTTATCTATACAGGATGATTGCTGGAAATTATGTGGCAACTAAGAAGATGGTTTTAGCGAAGTGAAGTTATTGCCCCAGCGAATTTAGCTGGGGCTTTTAAATTTTTAACCTGCCTTTTTGTCCTACCTTGGCTTGTTTATAACTATTTTTTTGTTTATATTTCTACTAAAATTTTCAAAACCCAGGTGAATTCTTTAATGAAAATTAACATTTCAAAATTGTCCGATGGTGAGCATTTTTATACATTTATAGTTAAACCATCGGATCTTGATCTTGAAGAAAAAAGATTTAACAAACCAGTTTATGTTGAAGCAACGCTTGAGAAATCAAAGCGCCAACTCTTTTTAAAGGCAAATGTTTATACAGTTGGGAGGTTTCAATGTGATAGATGTGTTGAGGATTTTGATATGGTTCTTGAAAATAGTTACAGGATGTATTATGTCTATAGTGAGGAGGAGTCAAAAAAATATGAACCTGACGAAGTTGCCGTGATAACACCTGAAACGAACGAAATTGATATATCTGATGATGTGAGGCAAATTGTTTTGCTTTCAGTGCCGATGAAATTGCTTTGTTATGAAGAATGCCTTGGGCTTTGTCCAAGGTGTGGTAAGAATTTAAATTTTGAAATATGCACCTGCAAAGTTGAGGAGATAGACCCAAGATGGGCTCCACTCTTAAAACTTATGGAAAGTGAAAATTTGAGAAAAGAAAGTGAAAATTAAAGCAAGGGTGATTTAACTATGCCTAATCCGAAGCGAAGACATTCAAGGTCACGCAGGGACAAAAGGAGAGCAAACTACAAACCAACTGCGCCAACTTTGAGTGAATGTCCGCAGTGCCACGAACCAAAACTTCCACATCGTGCCTGTCCAAAGTGCGGATACTACCACGGAAGAACTGTTATAGTCCCGAAAGAATGATATTTAGTTGAAAAATGTCTTTAGAATTAAAACCCTGGAACATCAAAGTTCCAGGGGTGAATTAAATTTTTAAATGAGGTGAAGTTTAATTGAAGCAAAGCAGGGAATCAAAAATGGAATTTCGCAAATAATTCAAGTTTAAAATTTCAATGGCAGAAGCGTCAAATTCAAAGAAGATTAAAATAGCTGTTGATGCGATGGGTGGAGATTATGCACCCACAACTGTGATTGAGGGCGCACTGACTGCGTTGAGAGAGTCAAATAATAGATTTGAAATTGTTTTCGTTGGGGATGAGAGAAAAATTAAAGAAGAATTAAAAAAACACGATACCGCTGGACTTAACTTTTCAATCGTTGATGCTCCACAAGTGATAGGGATGGATGATATTCCAACGGTAGCATTAAGAAAGAAAAAGAATTCATCTATTGTCGTCGGAATGAAATTACATAGTGATGGTGAGGTTGACGCATTTGCAAGCGCTGGAAATACAGGGGCTGTGCTTACAGCTGCGACTTTTATACTTGGGAAAATTGAAGGGATTTCAAGACCAACTATTGGGAGTGTGTTCCCAACTGAAGCTGGAAGCAAGAGCATAATGCTTGATGTTGGTGCAAATGTTGATTGTAAACCGCATCATTTGTTTGAGTTTGCAATTATGGGTAGTATTTATTCAAATGTGATACTTGAGCAGAAAAATCCAAAGGTTGCACTTTTAAACATTGGTGAAGAAAGCACAAAAGGTGGGGATATAGTTTTGCAGGCATATAAAATGCTTTCAGAGAGCAAACTTAACTTCATTGGAAATGTTGAAGGTCGTGATATACTTCTTGGGAAAGCTGATGTGATTGTTTGTGATGGATTTGTTGGAAATATAGTTTTGAAATTTGCTGAAAGCGTCCTTGGCGTTTTAAAGAGGAAATTAAGAAACTATGCTGTTAAAAATATCTTCAGGAAGTTAACATTTGGGTTTCTTGCTCGTGGTTTAAGAAAGGCGTTGAAGGAGTTTGATTATCAAGAATATGGGGGTGTGCCTTTTCTTGGTGTAAATGGTGTTGCTATAATTGGGCACGGGAGCTCAAGCGCTATTGCTATAAAAAATATGATTTACAGAGCAGAAGAAACAGTGCAGAGAAGAGTTAATGAAAAAATAAAAGAAGCATTAAAACATTACAAACTTAAAACGGAGGTATAAAATTGGGGCAACGTAGAGCAACTATAACTGCGGTTGGGCATTATGTTCCCGAAAAAGTTCTTTCAAATTTTGATCTTGAAAAAATGGTTGACACAAGTGATGAATGGATAAGGACAAGAACGGGGATTCGTGAGAGGAGAATTCTTGAAAAGGGGGCAACATCTGATCTTGCAGTTGAGGCAATTAAGAGATTATTTGAAAATAGTGGTGTCTCACCAGAAGAGATTGAGGTTTTGATAGTTGCAACTGTTACACCAGATATGTTTTTCCCATCAACTGCTGCCGTTATTCAGGAAAAACTTGGTTTGAAAAGAGCTTGGGGTTTTGATCTTTCAGCAGCATGTTCAGGATTTATCTATGCTTTAATAACGGGGGCGCAATTTATAGAATCTGGAAATTATAAGAAAGTTCTTGTTGTCGGTGCTGATAAAATGAGCGCAATTGTTGATTATACGGACAGAAACACATGTGTTTTATTCGGAGATGGTGCTGGAGCGGTTTTGCTTGAACCAAGCGATAATCCTGAATATGGAATTATTGACCACATTTTTTATATGGATGGCACAGGTGGAAAATATCTTTATATGCCTGGTGGAGGAAGTTTAAATCCACCAAGTCATGAAACAGTTGATAAAAAGATGCATTACATCTATCAAGATGGGAGGGCTGTTTTTAAGGTTGCGGTTGTTGGAATGGCTGATGTTTCAGCTGAGATAGTTGAGAGAAATGGTTTAACTGGTAAAGATATTGATTGGCTTGTTCCGCACCAGGCAAATCTTAGAATAATTACTGCAACTGCTGAAAGGATGGGGCTTGATCTTTCAAAAGTTATGATAAACATTGATAGATATGGAAATACAACTGCTGCAACAATTCCACTTTGCCTGTCTGAGTACTGGGAATGTGGGAAGTTGAAACCTGGGGATAGAATAGTTATGTCGGCATTTGGAGCAGGTTATACATGGGGGGCGGTCTTGATGAGATGGTCTCTTCCAAACCCGCCAAAACCAAGACCAGATGTAGCAAGATATTGTGAAGAAATGGATTCAAGAAGATTTGAAATACCCGAGGAATTGAAAATAAAAAACGAAGTTGGTAAATGAAAATTGCTTTTGTGTTCCCAGGTCAGGCTTCTCAATATGTTGGAATGGGGAAAGATCTTTATGAGAATAATCCCATTGCGAAGGAAATTTTTGATAAAGCTGAGGAAATTCTTGGGTTTGAGATAAAACGACTTTGTTTTGAAGGACCTGAAGAAGATTTAAAACAAACAAAAATAACGCAACCTGCGATTTTTGTTCATAGCTATGTTATTTCAAGACTTCTTGATGGAAAGCTTAAAGCTGATATGAGCGCTGGTCATTCGCTTGGGGAATATTCCGCCCTTGTTTATGCTGGTGTGTTAAGTTTTGAAGATGCTTTAAAAATTGTAAAACTCCGGGGCGAATTGATGCAAAAAGCGGGTGAGGAAAATCCCGGAACCATGGCTGCTATAATCGGTCTTGATTATGAAAGAGTAAAGGAATTATGCGAAGAAGTTAAAGATGGAATTGTTCAACCGGCAAATTTCAATACTCCGGAACAAATCGTTATATCGGGCGAGGTTGATGCGGTGAGAAAGGTTATGGAGCTTGCTCAGAAAGTTGGGGCGAAGATGGTTAAAGAACTTGTTGTCAGCGGAGCATTCCATTCCCCGCTTATGGAAAGCGCTAAAGAAGAACTTAAAAAAGCACTTGACGAGGTGAAATTTAACAAACCATCTATTCCCGTTTATTTCAATGTCACCGCAAAACCATCTTATGATCCTGGGGAAATAAAAAATTTGCTTTACCTTCAAATAACAAGCCCTGTGTTATGGTCACAGATTATAAAAAACATGATTTCGGATGGGGCAACGAGATTTTACGAAATCGGTCCTGGGAAAGTTTTGCAGGGTTTAATCAAAAGAATAGATTCAAATGTTGAGGTATCCGGTTTTGATAAGTTTGATGATATCAAAAAATTGGAAGGTTAGTTTATGGATAGCCGGTCAAATTCACATAAGATTGATAGAGAAATTATCCAAGTTAAAAATTTTAAGATAGATACAATTGTTTTCACAGCTGGCTTCGTCCCATTCTGCAATGTGCCGGTATGCCATGGGAATTGTTGCTATTGGGGAGTTTATGTTGATGTTAAGGAAAGAGATAAAATTCTTGAAAATAAAGATTTGATCTTGAAATATATGGATGAAACTCAGCCCAGGGATATTGAACTCTGGTTTGAAAAAGAGGAATGGGATGATCCAGATTTCCCATCTGGTAGATGTGTGGGGACGAATATTTATAACAATAAATGTGCCTTTTTAACGAAGGAGGGATATTGTGTTTTGCAGATAACCGCAATAAATAGCGGTATGCATAAGTGGGCTTTAAAGCCATTTTATTGCTGTATTTATCCTTTGACATTTTGTGAAGGTGTTTTAACTTATGATGATGGACACGCTGAAGAACTTTCATATTGTGGGATAAAGGCAACACACAATCATGCAGGACCTGTGATTGAAATTTGTAAGGATGAATTTATTTATATTCTCGGTCAAGATGGTTACGCTGAACTATTGGGGATTTATGAAGAGTGGAAACAAAAAGTTCAAATAAATAGTGAAACGTAAAAATGAGCGATTTAAAAAATAAGGTTGCCATAGTTACAGGTGGTTCAAGGGGAATTGGCAGGGCTATTGCTAAGGTTCTTGCCTCTGCCGGATGTGATGTTGTTATAACTTATAAAAGCTCAGCTCAGCAGGCGCAGGAAGTTGTGAGTGAGATTTCAAAAAGTTCAAAAGCTATGGCTATTCAGGCGGATTCGTCAAAATTTGAAGACGCACAGCGAGTTGTGGATGAGGTTTTGAAAAATTTCGGTAAAATTGATATACTTATTAATAACGCAGGGATCACAAAAGATAATCTTCTGCTCAGGATGAGCGAAAGTGAATGGGATGATGTGATTGAGACAAATCTAAAAGGGGTTTTTAATTTTACAAAGGCAGTTATAAAGCATATGATAAGTCAAAGGTCTGGAAAAATAATTAACATTGCATCTGTTGTTGGATTAATTGGGAATCCAGGACAGGCAAATTATGCAGCTTCAAAAGCTGGGATAATTGGATTTACAAAAGCACTTGCAAAGGAAGTTGCTTCAAGAAATATACAGGTTAATGTCGTTGCCCCGGGTTATGTTGAAACTGAAATGACGGAGAAATTAAATGAGGAACAGAAGAAGCGTCTTTTTGAGATGATACCTGCAAAGAGAATAGCTAAACCAGAAGAAATTGCTTATGTTGTTAAATTTTTGGCTTCACCTGAATCAGATTATATCACGGGTCAAGTTATAGTTGTTGATGGTGGTTTAACCGCATAAAAAATAAAAAACTAAAAACAAAAGGAGGATAAAATATGGACATTGAGGCGAAGGTCAAGCAAATAATCGTTAACAAACTCAATGTGAGCGAAGATAAGGTAGTTCCCGAGGCATCTTTTATTAACGATCTTGGTGCGGATTCACTTGATACGGTTGAGCTTGTGATGGAATTTGAGAAAGAATTTGGAATCCAGGTTCCGGATGAGGATGCTGAGAAAATAAGAACTGTTGGAGATGCGATCAACTATTTAAAGCAAAAGCTTGGTCAGGCGTAAAAATTTTTTCCGGGAGGGCATTATATGCCTCTCCCTTTTTTATTTTTTTAAAACAAAACATGAAATTGTGTCATGTTCAACCGTAAAAGGGTTGTTGTGACAGGAATGGGTGTAATATCACCCGTTGGATTAACAATTGAAGAATTCTGGAAGAACCTTCTTGAAGGTAAAAGTGGAGTTGATTATATAACAAGGTTTGATACAACAAATTTTGCTACAAAATTCGCAGCGGAGGTAAAAAATTTTGATCCAATGAACTATATGGATAGAAAACTTGCACAAAGAATGGATATCTTTACTCAATTTGCAATGGCTGCTACGGAGATGGCTATTAAGGATGCGGGATTGAATTCGGATTCAAAAATAGATAAAGAAAGGGTTGCGGTGGTTTATGCCTCTGGTATTGGGGGCATGTGGACATATCATACACAGCATG
The DNA here is from genome assembly GCA_001485605.1 of Candidatus Kryptobacter tengchongensis. Classification (GTDB taxonomy): domain Bacteria; phylum Bacteroidota; class Ignavibacteria; order Kryptoniales; family Kryptoniaceae; genus Kryptonium; species Kryptonium tengchongense. Next base: position 37,326 of record FAON01000009.1, on the reverse strand, counting down.
AATTACTTTTTAAAACAGGAACACCAAGACATATAAGCCCATTTACTGTAACAATGATGATAGTTGACATTGTACCTGGTTATATTTCCATAAGATATGGTTTCAAGGGTCCAAATTATTCCACTGTCTCTGCCTGTGCAAGTTCAGCAAATGCGATAGCGGATGCAGTTATGTTAATTGAGCGTGGTCTTGCAGATGTTGTAGTTACAGGTGGTTCAGAATCAGCTATATGCCCAATGGGTATTGGTTCTTTTAATGCTATGAGGGCGCTTTCAACAAGAAATGATGAACCACAAAAGGCAAGCAGACCGTTTGACGCACAACGTGATGGTTTCGTCATGGGTGAAGGAGCGGGTACTTTGATACTTGAATCGCTTGAACATGCTTTAAATCGTGGTGCAAAAATTTATGCTGAAGTTGCTGGTTTTGGGCTTACAGCAGATGCTTATCATATAACTGCACCAGCTCCTTGCGGTGAGGGAGCTGCAAGGTCAATGTCGCTTGCACTCAAAGATGCTGGATTATTACCAGAGGATATTGACTATATCAATGCACATGGAACATCAACTAAAGAAAACGATAAAAATGAAACCCAGGCAATAAAAACTGTTTTTGGTGATCACGCCTACAAACTTGCTATAAATTCAACTAAATCAATGATAGGGCATCTCTTAGGCGCTGCTGGAGCGGTTGAAGCAATTGTAACGATTTTGTCAATAACTACCGGCAAAATTCATCCTACAATAAACTATGAGTATCCCGATCCCGAATGTGACCTTTTCTATGTGCCAAATCAAGCAATTGAGAAAGAGGTTAAAGCAGCGATTTCAAATTCATTTGGATTCGGTGGACATAATGTTTCAATAGTTTTCAAAAAGTTTGAAGAATAATGGCTCTGTTCAAAGTAATCAAAAAGTTGTACAAGCTTTTAAATAGTTCAAACTCAGGTTTAATAAGCAAGGAAAAATTTAAAGAGCTTGAAAAGATTCTTGGGGTAAAAATTCACAACAGGGATATTTTTGTTCAAGCGTTAACCCATAGATCTTTTGTTCCGATTGCAAAACAGAAGTATGGAATAAAGACGGAATCAAATGAACGACTTGAGTTTCTTGGTGATTCAATTTTAAATTTAGTTGCTGGTGAACTCCTTTACAAAGCTTATCCGTTTGCAAGCGAGGGCAGATTAACTCGTTTGAGGTCGCGAATCATAAACAAAGGGATTTTGGTCAAATATGCTTATCTCTTAAGGCTTGATGAATTTATGCTCTTAAGCCACTCCGCTAAACGAGCCTTGATGCAAGGATATAACTCAATGCTTGCTGATGCGTTTGAAGCAATTGTTGGTGCAATATATCTTGACTCTGGATTTGAAACTACAAAAAAATTTCTAACTCGTGTTTTCAAAGAGTTGCTCGGAGAGTTTGATTCAAAATTTTATGAATCAACAAAGGAACACTACAAAAGCATACTGGTTGAGTATTCGCATAAGGTAAATCTTGATGTAACTTACAGAGTTGTGAAAGTTGAAGGACCCGAACATGAAAGAATTTTCACTGTTGAAGTTTTGCTTGGAGACCGAGTTGTTGGGGTTGGACAGGGGAAAAATAAAAAAGAAGCTGAAAAATTCGCCGCTTACAACGCCCTTCTTAATCTTGGACTCGTTGATAAACCTGTGGATTGAAATTTTTCACAAAATTTTGCAATCTTATATTTGGACTTAAAATTTAAATCTTAATTTTGATGTTGAGAAACTCTCTTATACTTGTGCTTTTGATTTTATATTCCATCGGCAACGCGCAAAATATATGGTTTTCAGATGAATTTAACAGAGCAAAGCTTGATGATGTTTGGTTTGTAATCTCTGGGAAATCAAATGTTGAAAATGGAAAACTTAAATTGGAAGCTGTGGGTAAACCGTCACTTTTGGGGCTAAATCTTTTGATCCCACCAAAAACAGGATATACTGTTAAATTTTCTTTTTCTGGAAGTAAAGTTTCCCTTATGTTCAATGTTTATGATGTTTATTTAATTCGCGCTGGAAATTATGTTAAGTTTTTTAATAATGTAATCTACACAGGCGTAATTGAACCAACTGCCGAGGAGAAGATAGCAAAATTTGCTTCTTTGCCGAAATCAAAGGATAAATGGAAAACAATCACTGTTGAAGTTTTACCCGAGAAATATACTGTTTATTTTAACGATAGAAAAGTATTTGATGAGAAACCATATTTTAACTCCGGCTTTATAATCCTTGGAACGGATGAAGGCGAGGTTGAAATTGATTATTTCATCGTTTCATCCCGTGAAAAGTATAAAACCATTGAAGAAATGAAGAAAGCTAACGAAGCTTTAATTGATCACATAAATTCAATTGCGTTGATCAACCCATCAAAATTTGCAATTTCAAGCGATATTTATTCACATGTTCAAGTGCTTGATACCGTTGGTAATGTTCTTAACAGATTTACATATTTACGGTGGGCTGGAGGAGTGATGTATTATAATGAAGGGTTGTATATTTGTGATGCTGGGAAAATAACAATCGTTTATCCGGATAGAACTGCTAATGTCGCGCAATTTATGGTCAAGTATCCAAGTTACATTTCCACCGATGGAGAAAAATTTTATGTAATTGACAATGGGGCTATTAAAATTTTTGACCGCAACTTTAAACTCATCTCGTCTTTCACCGACCCATTGAATTTGAAGTTTCCAACTGCAATAGCAGTTGATAAATATAACATTTATTGCACAGATCCCGAGCTTGGGAGGATCGCAATTTATTCAAAAAGAGATACAATAAAATTTATCGGGAAGATTCAAGAATCTTTGATAATGCCCGTTGATATAAAATATGATTCGGTATCAAATTGTTTTTTCGTTGCAGATGTCGGGCTTAAAGGCATTGTGAAATTAACAAGTAATAAAGTTGAGAAAATTTTCAAAGCAGAAAATCTCGGTGGATTGAATCTACCACGAAGTATTGATATAAGATCTGGTTTGATTTTTATCGCTGACGCTGATAAGATCATCCGTGTTGATACAACCCTTTCGGAGGCTTCCGCAAAGTTAATTTTGAAAAGATAATTTTTTATAATTCTACCCTGAAATTTTCAACAAATTTTGAACACCAGCCTTCATCATCGGAACAATAAAAATAGATAAATTTCCCGCTTAGGGATTTTATCTCATGTGTTTTAATCTTCAGCTCAACTATTATTGGTTTTTGTGTGTCAATATAACTTCCCTTTGCTTTATCAAATTTTATGTTCAAAACTTCAACAGGTTCATTGAATTTAATCTCTGGTCTTGGTTCTGAATTTATATGTATCCCGGGAATTGGTTTCAAGGTGATGACGAGTGCAAATTTGTCTTGCTTTATCTTTTCAAGTTTAAAATTTGACAAGACATATTTATTTGTTTTTGATTGAGGTTTGTGAGGCGAAAGAACTAACAAAATAAGGCAAAGTGTCAAAACATTATTTTTAAAAACGTTTTTCATCTTCAGTCCTTTTTATATTTTATTTCCCCCTCATAAATTGTCATATGGACATTGAAATTTTTATCAAGAACAACTATATCTGCATCTTTCCCAGTGGCGAGAATTCCCTTGCGATGTTCTTTCCCGAGAACTCGGGCTGGATTTAATGAGGCCATTCTAACAGCAGATGTAATGGGGACATCAACAAGTTCAACCATGACTTTTACTGCTTGTTCCATTGTGAGCGTGCTCCCGGCAAGTGTTCCGTCTTCAAGAAAAATTTTTTTGTCTTTGACGATTACTTTTTGATCCGCAAATTCATATTCTCCATCCGGTAAGCCACACATTTTCATTGCATCTGTTATAAGTATAATTCCAGCAGGTCCTTTGATTTTGTAGAGAAGTTTCATAACCATTGGATGTACGTGGATTCCATCAGCGATAAGTTCTATTTTGAGTTCATCAAAGAGAAGAGAACCTGTTATCACTCCAGGGTCACGGTGATGAAACGGTTTCATTGCATTAAACATATGTGTTACATGAGCAGCACCATTGTGAATTGCCGTTTGTATTTCTTCAATATTTGCAACGGAATGCCCAATTGATAAAATCACACCATCAAGGGCAGATTCCCTCATCACCTCATAAGCTCCAGGAAGTTCAGGAGCTATTGTCATTATTTTTATAAATCCACGCCCAGCATCACGCAGTGTATACCAAGCATCAAGCGATGGCTTCAGCAGATAATCTGGGTTCATGGCACCTCGTTCCTCGGGGTTTAAAAATGGACCTTCAAGATGTATGCCCCAGATATTTGTATGATTTTGCTCTATGAAATCAGCGAGCCTTCTAAGCTCACGGATGAATTCTTTTTCTGGTTTTGGGTAGAGCGTTGCAAGAAGACCTGTCGTTCCATGTTGAAAAAAGAATTCGCTTATTTTGAAAAGCGCTTCATCGTCCTCATCTTCAAACCCATATCCAAGCCCACCATGAACATGTAAGTCAATAAATCCAGGTGTAGCATACATTCCATCAAAATCAAAAAATTCATATTCCTCATCTGGTTCAAACTTCAAATCTTCAAGTTTTCCAATTTCAGCTATTTTCTTCCCTTCTATTATTATTCCAGATTTTTCAATCACTCTGAAAGGTGTGACTGCGTTAACATTTCGCAGAACTATCTTTTTCATATAAGTTTTACTTTGTTTTTGAATTCAAATTCAAGAAACTTTTCTTTAAATTTTTTCACTGTTTTTGTGACATCATCTGATTTAAAAATTGATGATCCAGCGACTATGATATCGGCTCCTGCTTCAAGTAGAAGTTCAACATTATCAAGGTCTATTCCGCCATCAACTTCAATTTCAACATCAAGATTTCTTTCCATGATCATCTTTTTAGCTTGAACTATTTTCCGCAGTGATGTTTCAATAAATTTTTGCCCTCCGAAACCAGGGTTAACTGACATTATCAATAAAATATCCACATAATCAATAATTTCCTCAATTGCATTCACGGGCGTTGCTGGATTTATTGAAACACCAGCTTTTGCCCCCGTTTGTTTGATTTTTGTTATCGTTCTATGTAAATGTGTGCAAGCTTCAAAGTGAACAGTTATTATATCTGATCCAGCTTCTCTAAATTCATCTATATATTGATCTGGATTTGAAATCATAAGGTGTGAGTCAAGTGGAAGATTTGTCAGTTTTCTTATTGCTTTAACTATCATCGGTCCAAAGGTTAAATTTGGAACAAAGTGTCCATCCATTATATCAAGGTGAAAGAGGTCCGCGCCTCCTTCTTCAGCTTTTCTTATTTCGTTTTTAAGCTCGGAAAAATCAGCTGAAAGCAGAGATGGAGCAAGTTTAAGCATTTTATCTTAATAATTTTGTTTTTGACCTTCTGTTAATTCTTTTGCAACAAAAACATCAACAGCTGAGCCTCTTGAAACGAAAGAAGCAGGTCTTGGAAATTGTTCAATCACTGTATTGGGGAGAACGGAAGAATTTGGTTCATAGATAACTTTACCTATGCGAAGACCAGCCTCGTTCAAGATCTGCTCAACCTTTGAAAGTGGAAGCCCAATTAAGTTTGGAACTTGTGTTTTCCCTTCAGCGCTTCCTAAACTTACAACAACTGAAATCTGTGCCCCAGCTGAAACTTTTGTCTTTTCAGGTATTGATTGGGAAAATATAGCTCCCTCAGGGAAGTCGTCAGAAAAATCATATTGGACTTCCCCAAGGCGCAATCCAAATTTTTCAAGGGTCAGTTTAGCTTCACGAACCGATTTCCCAATAAGTGATGGGACCTCAATTTTTTGCTCGCCCGAACTAACGACAAGATATACTCGTCTTCCCTCTTTTATCTTCATCCCAGGTCTTGGGTTTTGAATTATCACATATCCAACAGGAAATCTCACATCATGGCGCTCGGTTACATTTTCAAGTTTAAGGTTTAAGGTATCAATGATTTTTTTTGCGTCTTCAAGCTTCATCCCGATAAGATTTGGCATCTCAATTGATTTAACCGAATTTACATAAAAAGGCATCACGATTTTATCCATCGCAAGAACTAAAAAAAGAAATACAAACACAGCTATTATTAACTTTTTAAGACGTTTTATTTTCATCTTGTAAGTTTTGCTTTATTTTTGTGTGTAAAATATAAAAATAAATTTGCGAATTCACAATTGAATAATCTTTTCCATACCTTGTGAGTTTAATTCATACTGAAGTGACATCTTGGCATCTAAATATCAAAATTTCAATTTCATCCTGCCACTTTGACAATAGGGAGTTAAATAAGCGAGATTAATTTTTAATCTTTTTTATTTGGCACAATCTTTGAATTTATTTTTTAGTGAAAATTTAAAACTAAAAAATAAAAAGGAGGTGAGACCTATGTTGATTAGGTATGCCCCATTTAAGGAGGTTGAAATGATTGAGAAAGAGATAAATAAACTCTTTAACGATTTCTTCAAAACATTCCAGTCCGGGTATGAATATCCGTTGCTTGATATCGTGGATACAAAGGATAACCTTGTAATATATGCTGAAATTCCTGGGGTAAGCAAGGATGATGTAAAGGTTAAGATTCATAATGATGTTTTGACAATATCTGGGGAAAGGAAAGAGCCTGAAGTTTCAGAAAAAGCGAATTGCCTTATCCGTGAAAGGGAATTTGGTAAGTTTATGAGAAGTGTGAGATTGCCTTATCCAATTGATGTGGACAAGGTAAGCGCTGAATATAAAGATGGAATTTTGAAGATAATCCTCCCAAAGAAAGAGGAAGCAAAACCGAAAGAAATTCAAATTAATGTAAATTAAAAAACAAAATTATAAAAAGGAGGTGATGATGTATGAGAAAAGATAGATCAATAGCTAAATATGAAAAAGATTTGAAGACATACATCACACCTCCAGTTGATATGTATGAAACCCCAGATTCATATATCCTATTCCTTGATATGCCAGGTGTCACAAAAGAAAATTTGAAGATAAAAGTTCTTGATGATACTTTGGTAGTTCAAGGGAAATTTGATGTTCCCGTTTCAAAAGATGATGAAATTTTGTTCAATGAGCTGATATATGGCGAATATAAGCGTGAGTTTATTCTCTCTGGAGATGTTGATAGGAACAAAATTAATGCAAAACTTGATAATGGTGTTTTGATCTTAACGCTTGGGAAGAAAGAAGAGGGCAAAGAAATTGAAATTAAAATAAACTAAAAATAAAGGAGGTGAAAAGCCATGACACTCATCAGATGGACTCCAATAAGGGATTTGGCGACCGAAATTTTTGACCTCCAGAGGGAAATAAACAGAATGTTTGACAGATTTTTCCGTGGCTTTGAAGAGGAAGAGGAACTCAAAGTGATGAAATGGAGCCCAAGGGTTGATATCTCTGAAACAGATGATGAATATATTGTGAGAGCTGATGTTCCAGGTGTGAGCAAGGATGACATCAAGATAACGATAAAAGATAATGTCCTCACAATAAGTGGGGAAAAGAAACAAGAGAAGGAAACGAAGAATGAGAACTTTCATAGGATTGAGAGAGTTTATGGTTCATTCACCAGGACATTTACACTGCCTGGTGCTGTGAAAGTGGATAAGGTTGAAGCGAGGTTCAAAGATGGTGTTCTCACAATAAAGCTTCCGAAAGTTGAGGAAGCGAAGGCAAAGGAGATTGAGGTTAAAGTTGATTAAATTTGAAAAATCCCGCCATTTTTGGCGGGATTTTTTTAAATTTATATTTGAAAAAGTCAAAACAAAAGTAGGTTTTAAAATATGGCGGTTGAAACGAAAAAGGGTTTCGTTGAAATTTTGAGAAATTTGTTTGTGCCTTATTTTTCAGAAAGAGAAGAACTTTTAAAAATCTTGAATGAAAATTATTCAAAAGAGATAACTATAGCAAAAATGATGGACGAGCATGCTGAGATAATACCTTTTGATTTTTTAAAGGATAAACTTAAAAAAATTGCAGAGGAGGAGCGAAAGCACGCGGAAAAATTTAAACAAAAAATCGCTGAGCTTGGTGGAAGTGTGAATCCGTCAGCAAAAATTTACGATGTTAAGACAGGGTCAATTCATAATGAGAAGGGTTTTAGAAAGCTTGTTGCAGACCTTGAGTTTGACAAGGAGATTTATGAGGATTATATCTCACAGATCAATAGGATAGAAAACGAGGATGTAAAAAAACTGCTTCGTGAGATAGTTGAGGATGAAGTAAGACATAAAGATGTCTTGATGGACATAGTGATGCGGTTGTGTTGAATTTTCAAATTTTAAAACAAAAAAACATAAAGCCATGGGAGAAGAACTCAAGTTCACACGAAATCCTGAAAAACATGTTCATATTCCTGAGGCGATGTCAATTTTACCGCTTAGGAATTCTGTGTTTTTCCCAAAGCAATTCATGCCTCTTTCAGTTGGTAGGGAAAGCACTATAAAATTAATTGAAGATGTCAGCAAAAGTGGTGAACTTATTTTGATCGTTGCGCAGAAGGAACCTCAGATAGAGAAGCCGACGCCTGATGATATCTATCATTTTGGGACAGTTGCAAAGATACTCAAAGTTTATAATTTGCCGGATGGTTCAAAGAGTGTGTTTGTTCAGGGTTTGCATCGTGCGAAGATTCTATCCTTTATACAGCAGGAGCCTTATTTAAGAGGGGTAATTCAACAGGTTGATGATGAAGGTGAGATTGACCTTGAAGATGAAGCAGTTGCTGTTGCGATAAAAAATGTTTTTAAAAAAGTCGTTGAACTATCACCTGACTTAACCCCTGAGCAGGCGAATATGGTTAGTGGGACAGATGATATATATGCTTTGCCCGATATTGTTGGTTCAATTTTAAATGTCTCAGTTGCGGAGAAACAAGAGATCCTTGAACAGGTTAATATAAAAGAGCGTTTGAGGAAATGTCATTTTATTTTAAACAGACATGCACAACGACTTGAGCTTGGGAACAAGATTCAGGCGGAGGTCCAGGATGAAATCACGAAAAATCAACGAGAGTATTTCCTCCGAGAGCAGTTGAAGGCGATAAAAAGAGAACTTGGTGAGGATGAGGAAGGTGCGGAAATTAGGGAGTTAAGGGAGAAAATTGAGAAGGCAAACATGCCTGAGGAAGCACGCAAGGTTGCGTTAAAGGAACTGGAAAGATTATCAAGAATGCATCCATCCTCGGCTGAATATACTGTTGCGAGGACTTATCTTGACTGGTTGATAGAATTGCCATGGAGCATCTCAACCGAAGATAACCTTGATATAAAGAAGGCTGAAGAGATACTTGAGAGAGATCATTATGGGCTTGAAAGGGTCAAAAAGAGAATACTTGAGTATCTTGCTGTTCGCAAATTGAAAAATGATATGCGTGGTCCAATACTTTGCTTTGTTGGTCCCCCTGGCGTTGGTAAGACATCGCTTGGGAGGTCAATTGCTGAGGCGCTTGGGAGAAAATTTGTAAGGATTTCGCTTGGCGGTGTTCATGACGAAGCTGAGATAAGAGGACATAGAAGAACTTATATAGGAGCTTTGCCAGGGAGGATAATCCAGGGGATTAGAAAAGCTGGGTCAAATAACCCTGTTTTTATGCTTGATGAAGTTGATAAAATTGGTGCAGATTTCCGTGGTGATCCTGCAGCTGCCTTGCTTGAGGTTCTTGATCCTGAACAAAATCACTCGTTCAGCGATCATTACATTGAAGTTCCATTTGATCTTTCAAAAGTTATGTTTATAGCAACTGCTAACATGATTGAACCAATCCCACCTGCTTTGAGAGATAGGATGGAAATAATTGAGATACCAAGCTACATTGAAGAGGAGAAATTAAACATAGCGAAATATTTTCTCGTACCGAAGCAGATAAAGGCTCATGGATTAACTGAAGATATGATAAAGTTTGAAGATTCAGCGATAAGGAAAATAATAAATTCATACACACGTGAAGCCGGGGTCAGGAACCTTGAAAGAAGAATTGCAGATATATGCCGTGGCGTTGCTAAAGATGTTGCGTTAGGTAAAACAGAGCCAACGACGATAACTGAGGATGTGATTCCAAAATATCTTGGACAGCCGAAGTATTATCATGAGGCAGCTGAAAGAATTAATAAACCAGGTATAGCGATGGGGCTTGCCTGGACCCCCGTTGGCGGAGAAATCCTTTTTGTTGAAGCAACAAAGATGAAAGGAAAAGGAGCACTGCATCTTACAGGTCAATTAGGTGATGTCATGAAGGAGTCAGCACATATAGCATTAAGTTATATAGCTTCAAAATCTGATGAGTTTGGGATTGACCCAGATTTTAGGGAAAAATACGATATTCATATACATGTGCCAGCTGGAGCTATCCCAAAAGATGGACCTTCAGCTGGAGTTACGATATTAACAGCGCTTTATTCTTTGCTCAAAGGAAAAGTTGTATGTAATGATATTGCAATGACAGGCGAGATCACACTTCGCGGTGCGGTTTTGCCAGTCGGTGGTATAAAAGAGAAAGTTCTTGCAGCACACAGAGCTGGAATTAAAAAGGTAATTTTGCCAGAGAAGAATAAAGCTGATGTTGAGGAAATACCCGAACAGGTCAGAAGCGAGATGGAGTTTTACTTTGTAAGGGAAATGGATGAAGTCCTTGAACTTGCCGTTAAGAAAGAAGAAGTTTGTGAAGTAGTTGAGTAAATGTGAATGAAATTTTTAAATCCATTCGTTGTAAACTTTAAGGCGAATTGTTCCGAACAATCGGAATGATTCGCCTTTTGTTTATATAAAAATGGAGGTGATGTGAAGATGAAAGATTATTACAAAATACTTGGTGTAAGCGAAAATGCAACGATTGATGAGATAAAGCAGGCATATAAAAAACTTGCGATGAAATATCACCCGGACAGGAATCCAGGAGATAAACAGGCGGAGGAAAAGTTTAAAGAAATTAACGAGGCATATAGTGTTCTTTCCGATCCAGAAAAAAGAAAGCAATACGATCAACTTAGGAAATTTGGCGCCAAATTTGAAGGTGGTGGATTTCCCGGGGGATTTAACTTTGAAGATATATTTTCTAATTTCAGAACAGGTTTTGGTGAAGGTTTTAATTTCACGGTTGGTGATTCGTTCATTGAGGACCTTTTGAATCAATTTTTTGATAGAGGGGAATTTTTTAGAAAAGGCAAAAGAGGCGCAGTAAAAGGAGATGATATAAATATAACCGTTGAAATACCCTTCTCAACAGCGGTTAACGGAGGCGAGATATATGTTGATGTTCCAAGGAAGGAAGTTTGCAGTGTTTGTGGTGGGACAGGTGCAAAACCAGGGGCGAGGGTAAGCACCTGTCCGGTTTGTAAAGGAACTGGGACAATCTCTGATGTCAAAGGAATGTTTGCATTTTCAAGACCATGCCCGAACTGTTATGGGCGTGGGAAAATTATTTCAGAAATTTGCTATAGTTGCGGTGGCACAGGGCAAATCTTGACAACAAGAAAAATTAAAATAAAAATTCCGGCTGGGGCTGATACCGGGACCACTTTGAGAATTAAAGGCGAGGGAGAACCCGGAATTAATGGGGGCGCAAATGGTGACCTCTATGTTCACATTAAAGTCCAAGATGATAAATTTTTCAAACGTAAGGGAAACGATATTTATGTTGAAATACCAATCAATATAGCACAAGCAATTTTAGGAAGTAAAATTAGAATTAGAACAATTCATGGGAATAAGGTAGAATTGACAATTCCACCTGGAACTCAAAATGGGACAACATTTAGATTGAAAGGGCTTGGGGTGAGATCAAATGGTGGCGTTGGTGATATGTATGTCACAGTTAGAGTTGAAATTCCCGAAAAAATAAATGAAAAACAGCGAAAACTCATTGAAGAGTTTGCGAAAGAAGGTAATCTAAAGTATTAAAATTGTTTCAGTTGCCTGGGTGTAGAGCAGTCTGTTAGAATTTTCAAATTTATTGTTTTTTACTTGAAAATTTGTCAATTTTTTGATAGATTTTTAAAAAAATGCTATAGAAGGGATGATAAGTAAAAAAGTGCTATTGCTTTTTTACTTTTTAATTCTTCTAATTCAACCTACATTTTCTCAGGTTAGAGAGTTTTATATTTACATTCATCCGGATAGCTTATACCTTCTTTATTCACGCAGTATATGGGATAATACATGGATACCAATTAAATTTGTTGCGGAAGGGGCACAGTATCGTGGAGAAATCAGATTTAAAGGGCATAGTTCAAGATATTATCCGAAGAAACCTTTTTATATCAGGTTTAAGAAAGGAAGTGAGTTTGAGGGATGGAGTAGAATGGGGTTTAATGCTATGTATACGGATAAATCACTGATGCGAGAGCAACTTACATGGGATTTGTGGAGAGCGATGGGAATGATTGGACCTGAAACATATTATGCTAACCTTTATATCAACAATAAAAATTATGGGCTTTATCTTTTTGTTGAGAGAATTGATGAAACTTTGAAGCGTAATCCCGAAAAATTTGGTTTTAGCCCAGGAGGTTCTCTATACGAACCATCGGATAATTATCATTGTGGTGATCTTTCTATCCCAACAGATTCAAGTAATTATTATCTTTGTTATGAGAAAAAATTTCCCGCCGATAGTAATTACTCTGATTTAATCCAATTGATTCAAGAAATAAATCAAACTCCAGTTGAAAATTTTCACGAATTTGTTGAAAGGAGATTTTTCAGTGAGTCGTTGATAAATTGGTTTGTTCTCAACACTCTTACACATATGGGGGATACATACAACAAAAATTATTATCTTTATCACGATTCCGTTTCAGATAAGTGGCTTATAATACCATGGGATTATGATCTTTCGTTTGGAAGAGATGGGGATTCAAGGTTACCATATCCACTAAGTTTGTTAAGTGATAAATTCAAATACTGGTATATGTTGCCATATCATGGGGTTGATAACCCGCTAAAGATTAAGTTTTTCCAAAATCAAGTTCTTTTAAATAAGTTTAAACAGCGGCTTGATTCTATGCTTGCCAATGTCTTTACGGAGGAAAGAATTAATAGGTTGATTGATCAGTATTATCTGATGATAAAGGATTATGTTTATCGTGATGAGTTTAAATGGGGGACAAATGCAGAATTTGAAGAGCAAGTTGAAGCGCTTAGATATTATGTCACTGCCAGAAGATATTTTCTTTATAAGTGGCTTTCAAACTTCTGGCCTGGGGAAATTAACAAAGCAAGTTTGAAAATTACTGGGGTAGATACAGTCTATCACTTTGTTGACAAGATTGGAAGGTTGCTTTGTAGTATGTGGTTTTATGAAGTTCAAGCTCTTGATAGCGTGACGGTTATTGTATATCCTGATAGCGTTCATCCATATTTGCCAGCTGATGTCTTACCAGATAAGTTTGTGAAAAGAGTTTTTAAATTTATACCATATCCTAATAATGCCAGATTTAAAGTTAAAATTAGGGTTGGATATAGAGATGAATCTTTATCAAGGACGGAATTAACATCTGATGTTCTTGACGAGAAATTTTTAAAACTTCATTACTACAATGGGAACACTTGGCATAAACTTGATTCATATGTTAACTATTATGGTAATTTCATCATCGCTGATAATTTGACTGAAAATGAGATAAATTCTAATAACTCTTTTGCTATATTTATACCTGTTGATTACAGGCAGAGGTGGAATTTAGTTAAAACATATACCTGGAACAAGCTTAATCGTGTGAGATTTTTTGACAGGAACATTGGGTATATTGTCGGTGAGACAAGCACATTCTTTTTAACTCTGGATGGGGGGAATTCATGGATTCAAAGAAGTTTTGGGAAAGAAATATCTTTAAATGATATCGCTTTTGCTGACTCGCTTGTTTATTTCGTTGGAGGTCAGGGATTGGTATATAAAGGGAGAATAGGGGATACTCTTATGACGCAAGTTTCTTTGGGAGCGATGGATAATTTTAAGCAGATTGGGTTTTATAATAATGGGCGATATGGCTTCATAAGAGGTGATAGTCTGTTTTATTACACGGTTGATGGCGGAAATACTTGGGATAGATTGAATTCTTTTGTCAAAGGTGAAACGGAGATAATTGGAATTGATACTTTTATAACTGCAGTTGATACCACGCTTGTCTTTTGGTCAGTTAGCACAGGAGATATTAAATCTATTTCAATAGGACAGGTTGTATATAAAATCAAAACATTTCAAGATGGTAAATTTATCGTTGCAGTGAGTGGTGATTCTATTTATGTTATAAAATCTGATGTAGTTGTTGCCAGAGCTTTACAGAATCCCAGGGCGAAGGTTAATGATATAAAGATAATTGACACATTGAAAATCTTTCTCGCTTGTGATGAGGGGGTTATGTTTTATTCCAGAGATGGTGGACGGAGCTGGCATCTTCAACCTGTTGGAACTAAAAAAGATATTTATTCAATTGATTTCGTGGACTCCTTAAATGGTTGGGCAACTGGTGTATTTGGATTGGTTTTATCAACTAATGTTGGTGGTGTGGTAAAGGTTTACGATAGACCTATAGCTGAAATACCCGTAGAATTTAAGCTTTACCAAAACTATCCCAATCCGTTTAATAGTTCAACTAAAGTTGCGTTTGAGTTACCCTATGAGTCGCATATTAAAATTGAAGTTTACGATGTGTTGGGTAGAAAAATTAAAACATTAGTTGAAGGTTATAAACCTGCTGGGCTTTATTATGTTAATTTTAATGCGGACGATTTACCAAGCGGGGTCTATTTTTATGCTTTAAAAGCTGAGGGAAGGATCTTTACAAGAAAGATGGTTCTTATAAAATAAAATTTTAACATTAATGCTAAAAAAATTTTTCATTCTGCTCTATGGCGTATATGCTTTAGTTAAAGCAGAACATATTCCCTTCACTAATTTTGGTTATTCAGATATAGTTCTTTATGGTCCTTCCCCAATTGCGACGCTATTTTTGAAGGTTGGTCAAAATGTTGATCCATCATCAAGTTATATTGTTTTAAATCTTGATATTTCACCCGTCCTTGATGTGAAAAACTCATTTTTAACATTTATCGTATGGGATAAACCCGTATTAAGTGTCAGGTTGAGTCAAGTGGGGCGACAAGTTGTGATTCCACTTAGTAAAGTTGATTTGAGTTTCTCAAATTACATCAAACTGGAGATAAAAGGTTTCTTAAGGATAACAGACGATAGGTGCAAGGATTTACAAAGCAACGGATTATATGTTACCATTGAGCGAACATCTTATGTTGAGGTTCGCTATTCTGCGGTTGAGAAGAAAAAAATTGGAATATGGAATTATTTTGATTATGTCAGGGGTAAAATCTTTATAGTCATCCCTGAAAGTTTAAGTCCCACTGAAGTAGAGGGATGCCTTTGGATTTACTCGTTTTTGAGGAAAAATACCGGGGCTGAATTTAAAATAGCAACCTTTAAAACACTACCCGACACCGTTACCAGTTTTGTGATAATATCAAGATTTGATAAAATCCCGGGTAAATATAGAAGTCTAATTGCTGGAAGTTTTCTAAAGGATGATGGTTTGATATATCTTTTTTCAGGTAGTATTGAGATAGGCGGTTTAGAGCGGAGAATTTTATTTATAACAGGTTTCAGTGATGAAGGATTAGGCAAAGCTTTAAAGGCATTTTTAAACCCAGATATTGTTTTCTCGTCTTTTGGTTCAATTCTTCTGGTTCGTGATGCTGTGGAATTACCACGAGCTAAACCAGCTGTTTCCTCTTTTAAATTGAGCTTTAAAGAACTTGGTTTCTCAAGCGCACGACTTGAAGGGATTGGAAACTTAGGTATAAATTACACTTTTAAGGTTTCAGATTTCGGATCTTTGCCGGGTGAGCTAACTGTAAATATATCGGCAGTTCATTCTCCGGTGCTTAAAGAAATGGAAAGGGCGTTTTTTAATGTTTATTTTAATGATATTTTGCTTGAAAGCAGGCGTTTATCCGAAGAAGGGAAAGTTAATTATAAATTTACAGTCAACCGATTTAATTTGATGAAAGTGAACACGATTAGAATTGAGTTTGTATTTTATCCAACTTCTGAGGAATGCAAAAATGCGATGTTTAATTTTTTCTGTAAAGTTGACGATGATAATTCATACATAGAAGTCAAGGAATCTTATAAGCCAGAGGAGCTTAATTTTCAATATTTCCCTGGTATCTTCGGCTATGGTGAAACGATTTGTATTCTCGGCCGAAGAATTACGCTTGAAAAAATAGAATCGCTCGCGAGGATAGTTTATACTATCAATTCAGGTATAAAAAGTTTTTATTTTTACCCATCCGTTATTTATTCGGACCTTGCTGATGAGTCCATTTTGAGGGATTATAATATAATTGGGATTCTTGACCCTGATGATAATTTATTTGATAGGTTTGAAGTCGTACCTGTAAAACCGAAACGGGATTTCAGAATTATAAGTTCGGCGACTAAACGAGTTCTCTATACTTTACAGGATACGACTTCTGTTGGAATTGTTCAAATTTTTTACGGGCGAGGGAATAATGCAGTTTTATTAATCACAGGAACAGGTATTTATTTAGATGAAAGGATGCTTGACGCAAGTAGAGCAATTGAAAGTAAATATGGTGTTATATCTGGGAATGTTGGTATCGTGGATTATGAGAAAGAGTACTTTTTTAAGATTGAGAGCAAATTGCTCAAAGTTCAATATGCTGGGGAGAAGACTTTTATGGATTACTTTAATCAATATAAAGTTTTTGTCATAGGTTTTGTTTGGTTTTTGGTAATTGCGCTTTTTGCGTATATTTTTATTCGTGGAAGACAACATGCAAGGAGGGTAACGGAAAAAGGATGAGAAGAATTCTGTTAATTCTTTTGTTACTTCAATCATGCTCCGTTATTTATAAAGTTGACCAGGATAAAATTCAAAAATTTAAATTTCAAGTAGCAAGTGAGTTAAGAAAAAGGTTAAGTTTGGGGCTTCCGCTACGACCTGATGGATACTGCTATGCCATTGATCTTGCAGAAATCATGCAGGCGGGGGTTGAGTCGGATGATTCACTTTTATTTATTCGGGCTTATGAGATTTTAAAGAGAAATTACATAGTCAGGGATTCATGGATAGATAGTGCTGTGTTGTGGAGATATAAACCTGGCGCTGGAATTGACGCATCTGGAACTGCTGAGACAATTCATTGTGCTTATGCGATTTTTCTGGCTTATAAAAAATGGGGAATTGAAGAATATAAGCGAGTTAGTTATTCACTTGCGAAAGCATATCTTAAGCATGGATTCATGATAGATTCTGACCGATTCCTTGTTAAAAATTATTTCAATTATCAAACAAGAACTCTATCTGAAAACACATGGATGATAAATCAAAGACCAGATTTTCTTATGCTTATTGGGATGGAGAACAACGATAAAGATATGCTTGAGAAATCACGGTTGATGTATAATGCCGTGATCAAAGCCTATGTTAAAAATGGATTTTTTTATTCTTTGTATGATATCGGGATAAAAACAGTAGTTCCATCTTCTTCGGGTTATTACTCGCCAGATGGTTTTTTCCCGTTGATTTCATCAATTGATATAGGTATTTCAATCTTTCAATTTAACAGAGAACCAAGTAAGCAAATTCTTGAGTTTATTTATAACAATTTTGGCAAGTGGAGTGAGTACTATGTTTTAAGCAATGGAAAGTTTATGCCCTCAAATTTTTCTGATGGTTTTAGTCTCGTTGTTTCTTCAAAGATAGTAGATATATATTTTTTGCTTAAAAAGCCGATAAAATATAGGACACTGGTTTTGTATATAGCTGGTGATATCTTACCTGAGAAGGTTGAGGCTATGTTAAAAGCCGGTCCTGAAAAGATTGATTCATTTTATTTTGAATTAGCCATTACTCTGAGGACATTAAACAGGCTGATGGGAGATGAGATTTAAGGAAGGTTTAAGATATTTTGTTGCTTTCTTTTTAATTTTTGAGTTTGCTTTTGCTGGAGCATGGACAAGAAAAGCGGGTAATGTTTTAGTGGTACCGTATTATTATTTTTACAGTGCTGAAAAATATTATGATTTAAACTGGAAGAAAAGAGCAATTGATAACGGTGGTTATTTTGAAGGGCAAGGGTTTGGTATTTATTTTGAGTATGGTTTTACCGATAATTTGAATTTCATAGGGAATGTGCCTTTTATTTTAAATAAGTGGATGGATGATTACACATATAAAGATAATTATGGTTTTGGCGATGTAGAAGTCGGTTTAAAATTTAAATTTTATGATTCAAAAGTTGTATTTACTCTTCAAACATCTATAATTGTGCCTGTTTATTCAGTTGATAGGGAGCCGTTGCTTGGATATAGACAGTATGCGGGCGAGATCAGATTTCTTTTTTCGGGTGGGATGCGTCCATTCGGGTTGAATTCATATTTTAACATTGAAACAGGATTTAGAAAATTTTATTCAAAGGTTGCTTCGCAGGTTAGGTTTCAATTTTTATATGGAATTTATTTTAATAGTTTGACTCAGGGTTTAATTCAATTTGATGGTGTAAATTCAATTGGAAAGGGAACTTTTGCAACTCGTTTTAACCCGTCTATTGAAACGGATTATATTGAAGGGAAATTGAGTTTATCGCTTGCTTATAGATTCACTTATAAAGCATGGTTGCAGGCTGGATTTTTCTATGATGTTTATGGGAAAAAAATTGGCGTGGGTCGTGGTTTTTTTATCGCATCGTGGATTGAAATCTAACTTCTGTAATCTATGTTTCCAGAAGTTGGAAAAGATCTTGAAAAAAAGAGAACAATTGCTAAATATCTACTTAAAAAAGGAATAATAACAGAACAGCAGGTTGAAGAAATTGAAAAATTTTGTGCTGAGACTGGTTGGTCGTTTGCGAAGGTGTGTTTGACCTTTGGTTATGTAAGCAGAATTAAATGGGCTGAAATTCTGGAAGAAATTGGTTTCAACCTGATTGATTTAAAGAAAGAAAAAATTGATAAAGGCGTTGTTTCATATCTTAATATGCTCGTTATGGAACAATATCTTGGGGTTCCGATAAGAAAGGAGGATGGGAAGGTTATAGTTGCGATGGTGGACCCAACTGATGTGGAGTTTATTGAGCTTGTAAAAAACATTTTCAAAAGCGATGTTAAAGTAATTTCGGCGATGGATGTTGATATCGTTTGGGTCTTGCACAAGTATCTTGGTCCACCATTTTGCAGAATCGCAATTTACAACTTACTATGGAAAGACCCCGATAGATCTGCGGTTGTCACAATAACTGGGGCTCAAACAGCTGTTATAGTTGCCATCATAACTATTTACTTGATTTACTTCTCAATAAACCCAATTTCAGCGTTAATTTTTGTTAACATAATTGTTGCCTTTCTATACCTTTTCTCAATTTTATTTAAATTCGTGCTCTCACTCGTTGGGGCAAGATATGAACTTCAAGAGATTGTAAAAGCTGAGGAGATAAAATCAATTCCAGATGAAAAGTTACCGATTTATACAATTTTATTGCCCGTATATAAAGAACCGAGGGTCATTTCAAAGCTTGTTGAAAGCATAAGCCGACTTGATTATCCAAAGTTTAAACTTGATGTGAAACTTTTGCTTGAGGAGGATGACATAGAGACAATTGAGGCTATAAAGAAAATTGATTTCCCGGCAGTATTTGAGCCGATTGTGGTTCCTTCTGAGATTCCGAAGACGAAACCGAAAGCATGTGATTACGGTCTCCTTTTCGCCAGAGGTAAATACCTGACTATATATGATGCTGAAGATGTGCCCGATTCCGATCAACTTAAAAAAGTTGTGGCACTTTTTGATAAGCTTCCAGAGGAATATATTTGCGTTCAATGTGCATTAAACTATTACAATAGGGAAGAAAATTTTCTTACGAGGATGTTTACGCTTGAATATTCATACTGGTTTGATTATATGTTACCAGGGCTAAATAGATTGGGCTTACCAATACCTCTTGGTGGAACAAGTAATCACTTTAAGAAAGATAAACTTGAAGAACTTGCGGGATGGGATCCGTTTAATGTCACTGAAGATGCGGATCTTGGAATAAGGGCTTATGCAAAGGGATACAAAGTTGCTGTTTTGGATTCAACAACTTACGAAGAAGCAAACAAAGCACTTAAAAATTGGATAAGGCAAAGATCAAGATGGATAAAAGGTTATATTCAGACATACCTTGTTCATATGAGACATCCAGTTGAATTGATCAAAAAAGTTGGATTAAAGGGATTTATTAGTTTTCAGCTTTTCATCGGTGGGACTCCATTTGTGTTTTTAGCAAATCCTGTGATGTGGTTTATATTTATAATCTGGCTTTTGACCAAGTCAGACTTGATAGGGTTAGTTTTTCCAGATTGGGTTATGTATATATCAAATTTTAATTTTCTTTTAGGCAACACACTTATGATTTATATGAACATGATGTCCGTTTTCAGGCGGAAGTATTATAATTTGCTCCCATTTGCATTGCTGAACCCATTTTATTGGATTTTGCATTCAATAGCTTCGTATAAAGCACTTTGGCAGTTGATTTCAAATCCGTTTTACTG
This sequence comes from Candidatus Kryptobacter tengchongensis, assembly GCA_001485605.1. Taxonomy (GTDB): domain Bacteria; phylum Bacteroidota; class Ignavibacteria; order Kryptoniales; family Kryptoniaceae; genus Kryptonium; species Kryptonium tengchongense. The sequence goes on along the minus strand of FAON01000009.1, from coordinate 16,775 downwards.
GGAGAAGACAGAACACGGGATAAGTGAGTTTTTCAAATATATTCATCATCCGAAGAAATGAAAAACTTGGGTATTATCATTACATTATCGCTTGTTGTCTTTTTTTATTATTTTGCATGGGGTTTAGTGTTTGAATCAAATGGATATTACAACCCGGAAGCCCTTTTCCTTATTGAGAAAAGTTTGCTGGCATTGAAGGGTAATCCACCTCGCCTTGAGAACATAGGCTTAATTTATCCGCCGGTGCCTTTTTTTGTCCTTTTCCCATTTGTTCTTTTCAATCCGTTCGTTGCACCTATTTTTGCTTCTTCGTTTTTTATGAGTTTATTAACAGCGTTTGTAGTTTATAGAATTTTAAAGAAGAATCTCTCATTTATTTTTATTGTCTTCCTACTTTTGATTTTATTTTTGAACCCGGTGATTTTGTATGTAGCTTCTTCTGGTAGCAGTTCTTATCTCTACTTAACATTTCTTTCGCTTTTTTATATTTTTATCTTTGAGTATTACGAGAGAAATGTAAGTTTTTATCTTGCCATCGCTGGAGTTTTTATAGGCTTTCTCGTTTTTGTAAGATACGAGATTGTTTTCATGCTTATTTTCTGGATATTAGTGAATGCTGTTTTGGCTATTGAAACAACTCTGGAAGAAAGTGTAAGTTATAAAAATTTTTTTGAGCTTCTCGGGAGATTGCCCGCGTATAGACAAACATTTATCCGAAGGATGTTTGCGATTTATTTGATGATCTTTATTCCACCAATTATTGGCTTTTCCAGCTGGTGTTATTTAAATTGGCTTTTCACATCAAATCCATTTCATTTTATAAATAGCCCGTATTCTTATTTTAGAACTTTAAGCACATATGTTCTTTACAATCCAACATTGCTTGAGCTTAAGGGCAATATATTCAAAAGCACTACATATGTTCTGCAAAATGTTTTAATTTATATGCCTGCATATATTGTTTTGATATTTGTTTTTTTGCGTAGGTTTTTCTTTTCGCTTGCGCTTATAACACCGATAACAGCGTTGATAATAACTTCTTATTTGGGTTTGTCTTTGATGAATGTTGATTTTTTTGCTCCATTTATATTTATTGCCTTTATCGCTATGATCTATGCTTGTGAAAAGAGACCGAGCTTGAGGAGAAATGCAGTGATGCTTGTTTTTGGCATGTTGATTTTTATTTCTTTTTTCACAGGTTACTATAAACTTAGAAGTTCTTTCTATCCAGAAGAAAAAAATTTCGCAAAAATTTTAATGGGTGAGAATTTAGATGGGCTTTTCGCGGAGGAAAAGAAAGTCGCTGAATTTTTAAAGCAAAACACCTCATTGGAAGATAATATTTTAATGGATGACGCCGTTGCCTTTCCGATAGTTGTTTTTCATGGGGAGCCTAAAAATTTTATACTCCCGTATCAATATGAGTTTACCTCGGTCATTGAACAGCCAGCGGTTTATGCGGATTATGTGGTTATTTACAATCCTGAGAAGTTTGAAGGTAAAAGGGATTTAATCAATCAAAGGCATCAAAATCTTTTCTTTTCTGGATCAAAAGATCTTTTGCTTGTTTATAGTTATGGTAATTGGCGAGTTTTTCAGTCAGTTTATAGAAAGCGTATTTTAACGGAAAAATAATTTTTTGAAATAATGAAAAACATTTTGCTTATTTCTTTTCTGTTAATAGTTTTGTTTTTAGTGGTTTTATTTTCTCCGATTGAGATTGAGATGAAAATTAGCTCCACTGGCAAAATTTTACCTGTGAGAGAGGTTGATATAATTCGCAGTCAAGATGATAGGATAGTAATGATATCAAGAGATAATTTATCTGGAGTTGTTACATTTTATCAGACATTAAGTTTTGGGCGTGGAGATGCTATCAAGTTGGCTTTCAGGCGTCCGTTCAAAGTTGGGGATAAAATTATGGCTGGTGATACGATAGCGAAAATTATCTCAGCTGATATTGAGTATCAACTTGTGAGGTTAAAGGGACTTGTTCAGACGGAGATGGCGACGCTTAATGTTTTAAAAACCGGAGCAAAAGAAGAGGTGATAAAAGAGATGGAAAACAGGCTTGCCTATGCAAAGCAACAGCTTGATGCGCAGCAGAGGATATTTGAAAGGATGAAGATTTTATATGAAAAAAATCTGATTTCTCAACAGGAATATGAAGTAGTTGAGAGCACATTAGAACTTTACAGGATAAATTTTAATGTGGTTAAGTCCCAGCTTGAGGCGTTTAAAACAGGTGCCAAAAAAGAGGAAATAGAAGCAAGTGAAGTTAAAATTAAAGCGCTTGAAGATGAAATTAATGCATTGTTAAACAAACTAAATTCTTTTTGTTTTCTTTCCCCGATAAATGGAATTGTGTTTAAATTTTCCTCTTCCGATACAATTATATCTATAGCTGATGAGTCTGAATATGTTGTTATCTCGCTATTTGAAAGCAGACAGATTTTTGATTTGAAGGAGGGGCAAGATGTTGAAGTAATTTCAACTTTTGGCATTTCTAAAGGTAAAATATACGGCATGGATAATTGTGCCTATTTTGTAAATGGGCGTGAAGTTGTCCCCGTTAGAATTAAAATTGACAAGGGTTTTAAGTTGCTTCCGAATTCGTTCGTTAAATGCAATGTCTATGTTGGAAAATTAAAAATTAAGGATTATGTATATAGAATTTTAACAGAATTTTTGAGAATTAGACTATGAAAAGGGTTGAGTTAAAATATCTCGTTGGAGTTGAACTTTACGATAGGCTTAAAAGCGAAATTGCGCCATTTGTTGTTGAGGATAGGGTGGATTACGCTGTTCGTAGTATTTATTTTGATACTCCAAATTTTGATTACTATAATGACAAAGTTGAAGGGCTGGAGGTAAGAAAAAAGGTTAGGATAAGAGTATATGATGTTCAAAGAGATAATAGTCTTGCGTTTCTTGAGATTAAGCGGAAACATGGGCTTACAATTTTTAAAAACAGAGCCCCTGTTTTTTATTCAAATCTTGATGATCTTCTTAAAACTGGAGATATTGAAAGGTATGTTTTAAATCTTGAACCGTTATCAAAAGAAAATGCACGGAAATTTTTATATCATCTTTACGCTTATAATCTTAAGCCTGTTGTTCTTGTGACTTACAACAGAGATGCGTTTCACGGGAAGTTTAATCCACTGCTTCGCATTACATTTGACAGGGATTTGCGAAGTTTATTAAACCCTAAAATCAGTGATATATTTGTTGAGGATATCTTAAAATTTGTGATGTTTGATTTTTTTATCATGGAAGTTAAAAGCCCAAGTCAGGTGTTGCCCGTATGGTTAAGAAGCATCATTTATAATTATGAGTTAAAGCTTGTCAGTTTTTCAAAATATGTCATTTGCCTTGATTCCCATGATATTTTATCACAAAAAATTGAACTTTTAAGGAGGTAAGAGTTATGTTTCAGGACTTCCAAAACATATTTTATTTTTCAATTACATTGGGTGATGTGCTAAAAAATCTTTTTGTTTCTTTTTTGTGCGGGTTTATAGTTTCTATTTTCTACAGGTTGAGTTATAGGGGAATAAGTTATTCAAGCGTTTTCGTTAGTTCTCTTATCGCTTTATCAATGATAACGGCAATGGTGATAATGGTTATCGGGAATAATCTTGCAAGGGCTTTTGGCTTGGTTGGAGCTATGTCAATAATTAGATTCAGGACAGCGATAAAAGATACTCAGGATATAGTTTTTATTTTCTTTGCGCTTGCTGTTGGGATGGCGAGCGGTGTTGGATTTTACGGTATCGCCTTATCTGGGGCTTTGCTTGTTGGTTTGGTGATTTTGATTCTTACAAAGTTAAATTATGGCATGGTCAAAAGAAGAGATTATCTCGTTCAGTTTTCATATAGTTTAACATCTGGTGAAGAGGGCAGTTTATATTTAGATGTTTTAAAAAGGCATTGCAAAAATTTCAGTTTGGTAAATGTTAAGAGCGTGTCGCCAGATAAAATTGAAATTTCATATTATGTTAAGTTGAAAGATAAAACAAAGGTTAAAGACCTCGTCCGTGAATTGGGTCAAGTTAAGGGTATAGGTGGGATTAATCTTTTCTCTGATGAAGGGGAAATTTGAGAAATAAATTTATAGTTTTCAACTCGCTATCGTTTTAAATTCCATCCCGATGAGTATTTACCCAGATTCTATTGTTACGCCTATATCTTGACATTTAAGGTGAAATTTGTTAATATATTAGTGAAAACATTTAAACTTAACTTCAGGAGGCAAAAATGAAGAAACTAACGCCAACCGACATTAAGGTGATGCTTTTGAAAAAGGGCATCAAACAAAAAGATCTTGCGGAAGCGCTTGGTGTAACGGAATCTTATGTTTCACAGATCATTAAAGGTAAGAGGGTTGCAAAGAAGTATCGTGATAAGTTAATTGAAATTATTCAGAAGGGTTTGCCAAAGAAGAAAAAATAATTTTATTTTGAAATAATCATCACTTAATGACGAAGGTTTATCAACTTGGTGTTGCTTGGGAATGGGAGTATGACTTTGATTTTGTAAATTTGATCGGGGAGAAATGTGAAAAGTTAGGTGTTTCCGTTTATTTTATCACCCCGGCAAATATAAGAGAGGTTTATAAGGGGGTAGAAAAAGGGGATGTTAGGTTTTTGGTTTATTTTGATAGGGCATCGGATACAAATGATGATTTCCTCAAGTTGAATTCCCTGCTTGAATCTTTGGGAACGAGGATAATCAACAGATATGATAATATGCTTTACGCTTTGGATAAAGCGAGGATGCACATTGAGCTTTCAGATGCGGGTGTTAATTTGCCATTTACGATTATTCTCCCTCCATTTGATGAATCTCCTGAATTTAAGATAAATGAGGAAGTTTTTGAGAAGCTTAAGATACCATTTGTTATCAAACCATCAACGGAAACGGGAGGTGGAATTGGTGTTAAAATTGGACATTCTGTTTGCGATATAATTGAGGCAAGAAAAGAATTTCCATACGATAGTTATCTTGTTCAAGAGATGATTTACCCGGTTTATCTTGATGGGAAGAAAGCATGGTTTAGATCTTTCTATATCCTTGGTGAGGTGTTAACCTGTTGGTGGGATAACGAAGTTAAAGTTTATGAGGTGGTGAAAGATGAGGAAATTAGAAGTTGGGGGCTTGGTGAAATTGAAAATATAATGAGGAAGATATATCAAGTTTGCAAACTTGATTTTTTCTCAAGCGAGATCGCATTTACTGTTAAAAATGGCGAGAAAGCGTTTGTCGTGGTTGATTATGTTAATGAAGTTCCAGATATGCGTTTGAAATCAAAGGCGATTGATGGGGTTCCGGATGAGATTGTGGGGGAAATTGCGATGAAAATAGCTGAATTTGTTGCGAATTTAAAATCAGGATAAATTTTTTTAAATTAAATTCAAAGAGAAAACATACATAGATTGAGCGATGCTCCGAAGTTTGTATGTCAAAAATTATGCTTTGATTGAGGAAGTGCAGGTTGAGTTTAAAAGTGGGTTGAACATAATAACTGGTGAGACGGGGGCAGGGAAGTCAATTTTAATTGATGCACTTGGATTAATACTTGGGGAAAGGGCAAGCAGTGAGGTTGTGCGCAAAGGTGCGGATAAAACGGTGGTTGAAGGCATTTTTTATGTTGGGGGAAATAAAAAAATTAAAAAAATTCTTGAAGATAATGGGATTGAATTTTCCGATGAATTGATTTTGAGGCGTGAGGTTTCAGCAAAAGGACAAAGTAGATGCTTTGCTAACGATTCACCTATATCGCTTGCAGTTATGAAGGAGATAGGCAATCATCTTGTTGATTTGCACGGTCAGCATGAACATCAATCGCTTTTGAGAGTTGAAACCCACATAGAACTTTTAGATGATTTCGGCGGATTGCTTGGAATGGTTGAGGAGTTTAGAAAGGAAATTCACAAGCTTGAAAATCTTTATAAACAGCTTGATGAGCTAAAGCAAAAGGAAAAATTGTTGAAGGAAAAGAAGGAACTTTATGAGTTCCAGTTAAAAGAGATTGAAACCATAAATCCACAGGTTGGAGAAATTGAGGAGCTTGAAAGCGAGTTGAGGTTACTTGAGAATGCTGAAAAATTGTATGAGGCTACAGCCCAACTTTATTCCTTGCTTTACGGTTCTGAGAAATCAATTCATGATTTGCTTGTCGTTGTGAGGAATCAACTTGAGGATTTATCAGCGATTGATAAAAGATTTCAATCTTATGTTGAGGAGGCAAGATCAGCTCAAGCGATCGTTGATGAGATAACAAGTTTCATTCAGAGTTATAATTCCAGAATTGAATTTAACCCCGAACGGCTTGAATTCATTCGTGAAAGATTACATGCGTTGAATAGGTTGAAGAAGAAATATGGTGGGACAATTGAGAGCGTGATTGAATACAGGGATAAAATAAGGCGTGAGTTTGAGCTTGCTGAGAATTTTGAAGATGAAATCACAAAGGTTGAAAAAAAGATAGATGAACAGATAAAGATTTGTTCGGAGGTAGCTGAAAGATTATCATTGAAGAGACGGGAAGTGGCTGAAACGGTAAGCAAGATAATAGTTGGTGTTTTAGCTGAGCTTGGAATTGATAACGCGCAATTTGAGGTTAAAATTGAGAATCGCCCGAAGAAAGAGGGAAGATGTTATGTTAGGCTTGGGAAGGAATGTTATGAGGTGACAAGTCGTGGGATTGATTTTGTTGAGTTTTATATTTCAACCAATATCGGTGAGGATCTTAAGCCTTTGGTTAAGGTTGCCTCTGGTGGTGAGGTCTCAAGGATAATGCTTGCATTAAAGAGCGTCCTTGCGAAATCTGAAAGATTACCTTTGCTTGTTTTTGATGAAATTGATACGGGGATAAGTGGGAGAATTGCTCAAAAGGTTGGACAAAGCTTAAAAAATCTTTCAAGATATCATCAGATAATTGTGATCACACATCTTCCCCAAATAGCGAGTTTGGCGGATACACATTTTGTTGCGGAGAAAGTTATTCAAGATGGCAGGGCTGTGACGAAGATAAGGGAACTTGAAATTGAAGAAAGAATTCGTGAAATTGCAAAACTTATGAGCGGTGAGGAGGTAACTCAGGCATCAATTGAGAGTGCAAAAGAGCTGATGGGGTTAAAAAAGTAATTTTGAAAAATAAATTCGGCTTTGAAAATGGCTCTTAAAGTTTATAACTCATTGACAAGAAGGAAAGAGGAATTCAAACCTGAAGTTGATGGCTTTGTTCGTATGTATGTTTGTGGACCAACTGTTTATGCGCATTCACATCTGGGGCATGCGAAAAGCTATGTCTCTTTTGATGTTATAGTTAGATATTTGAGATATCTTGGTTATAAAGTTAGATATGTTCAAAATATAACTGATGTCGGTCATTTAACTGACAATGCAGATCAAGGGGAGGATAAAATTATAGCTCAAGCGAGAAAAGAGCGACTTGAGCCAATGGAGCTTGTTGAAATTTATATGAGAAGTTATTTTGAGGACATGGATAAACTTGGGAATTTAAGACCTGATATTTCACCTCGTGCAACCGGGCATATCCCAGAACAAATTGAACTTATTGAAATTTTGCTTGACAAGGGTTATGCTTATGAAGTAAATGGTTCTGTTTATTTTGATGTTTTGAAATTTCCCGAGTATGGGAAATTATCTGGTAAAAAGATTGAGGATTTGATTGCTGGTGCGAGGGTTGAAGTAAGGGGTGAAAAGAAAAATCCTTTTGATTTTGCTCTCTGGAAAAGAGCAGAACCAGGGCATATAATGAAATGGAAAAGCCCATGGGGTGTTGGTTATCCAGGATGGCATATTGAGTGCTCGGCGATGAGCATGAAATATCTTGGTGAAACATTTGATATTCATGGTGGTGGGATTGAAAATCAATTCCCGCATCATGAATCTGAAATAGCTCAAAGCGAAGCAGCAACTGGGAAACCATTTGTTAGATATTGGCTTCACAATAATATGGTCACAGTGAATGGAGTCAAAATGAGCAAGTCCCTTGGGAATGTCGTGACATTGAAAGATGCGTTTAAAAAGTATCATCCGCTTGTGATAAGATTTTTCATCCTTTCAAGTCATTATAGAAGTCCAGTTGATTACAGCGATGAAGCACTTGAATCAGCAAGAAAAGGACTTGAAAAGCTTCACAATACTGTTAAGTTGTTAAGATATGAAATTTCAAAATCACAACATGGAAAGAGGCACGAGATAAAACTTGATGAATATAAACGAAGATTTATTGAAGCAATGGATGATGACTTTAATACACCAGTTGCGATTTCCGTTTTGTTTGATCTTTCAAGGGAAGTAAATCAAATTCTAAATCTTGGTGAAACTTACTCTGCGGAATCTCTTAAAGAAATAGACGATTTTTATAGAGAATTTGGGGGGAAAATCCTTGGGTTAATACCAGATGAATTTGAAGGTGGGGGACTGAGTTCAGGCGTTGAAAGTCAATTAATTGAACTTCTTCTCAAAATAAGGGCGAAAGCACGTGCGGATAAAAATTGGGAACTTGCTGACTGGGTTAGAAGCGAACTGAAAAACCTCGGAATTGTGCTTGAAGACAGAAAAGATGGGACAACAATATGGCGATTCGTTGAGAAGATAGAGACATTGTGATGGATTTCGTTTTTATAAACCAATGAAAGCTGGATAACCCCAGGAAATAAAGTGGTGCGTTTTTATGTCTCTGACCGAGATTTCGGTAAATCGCCCTATTACGGTAGCGATGTTTTTCGTTGGGATTGCTGTGCTTGGTTCAATTGCTTTATTTTACATAAGTGTTGATTTTCTCCCACCTATACAAATTCCCGAGCTTCTTGTTCAAACAATATATCCGGGAGCTTCATCTGAGGAGGTGGAAAAGCAGGTAACGGAGCCAATTGAATCAATTCTTGGAACAGTTGAGGGTGTTAAGAAAGTCACTTCAATTTCACGTGAGGGGCTTTCGCTTGTTCGTTTGCAGTTTTACTGGGGAACAGATATTGATTATGCAATGCTTGAGGTAAGGGAAAAACTTGATGCTGTAAGACAATCTTTACCAGAAGATGCGGGGAGACCCACAATTGTTAAAATTGATCCTTCGTCTGAATCAATAATAACCATTGCTTTGACTTATTTGAACAGAGATGTATCAAAGGAAGAGATTGCGGATTTGAAGGAGTTTGCAGAAGCTCTTGTGAAGAGAAGACTTGAACAAATTGAGGGGGTTTCTCAAGCGGTTGTGGCTGGTGGATATAGTAAGGAAATTTTGGTTATCGTTGATGTTGAAAAAATGAAATCGTTCAATTTGAACTTTGATGATATTGCGAACGCATTGAAAAATTCAAATATAAGTATTGCTGGTGGAACGATAAAACAAGGAAGTTTTAGATATCCGTTCCGTGTTGCTTCTGAATTCCAAAGCCTAAAAGATATTGAAACTGTTGTTATTAAAAAAGGTCAGGGCGCTGATGTTCGCTTATTTGAAGTAGCAAAGGTTGTTGAAGGTTTTTCGGAAAGGCAAGGGTTGACGAGATTGAATGGGAATGAAACAATTCTAATTTTTGTGAAAAAGGAAGCGTTCGCAAATACGGTAAAAGTAAGTGAAAAAGTGTCCAAAGTTATATCCGAGCTTGTTAGGGATTATCCTGAAATTAAAATTGAGACTGTTTTTGATCATGCGGAATTTATAAAGAAGTCAATTTCTGATATTGAGCAAGCGATTTTCTGGGGAGCTTTGCTTGCTTTTCTCGTGCTTTTCCTGTTCCTGCGTGATTGGAGATATCCAATGATAATTGGAATGGTTACCCCGTTTTCAATTCTTGCCACGGTTATGATGATGTATCTTGCAGGAATAAATTTCAACATAATTTCGCTCACTGGGCTTGCGCTTGGGATCGGGATGATCGGGGATAATGCGGTGATCATAGTTGAAAATTTCACAAGATTAAGGGAACAGGGGTTAAGTGTTAAAGATGCAATTTTAAAAGGTGCAAGGGAGATAAATCTTGCCGTTTCAGCAGCGACATTTACAAATGTTGCCATATTTTTGCCTGTTGTTCTGGTCAAAGGGATCGCTCAAAAGCTTTTCCTTGACATGGGACTTACGATGACCTTCTCACTTATATCTTCTCTTGTTGTCGCAGTGATGCTGGTTCCCTCTCTTCTTTTAAGATTAAAAGACAAAAAAGAGGAAGCCAAGATTAAAGAGAATTTCCTTATCAAGATTTATGAAAAGTTTTTGGCTTCATATCTATTCATCTTAAGGTGGATGTTAAGAAATAAAGTGGTGGTTTTGGTTGTAGTGGTGGTTTTAACTTTAATTTCGCTTTTCGTAGCCTTTCTCATCAAGGCTGAACAAGCCCCAGATATTGACCAAAGCCGATTTATGGTAGAAATAAACATGCCCTATGGCTCAACCCTTGAAGCTATTTCAGATGTTGTCGGGATAGTTGAAAGGGAATTGTTAAGCATGAACGAAATTCAGGCTGTTGTTTCGGATATCGGCATTTCTTCACAGGAGGATTATTTTAGCATTTTGTTTGCAAGTTTAAATAAAGCTAAGATCTATGTGAAAATAAAACCTGAATACAAAGTTGATGATGTTATACATAAGGTTCGTTCTTATTTTGATAGAAGTGGTTTAATTAAAACCTTAAACTCGCTCGGTGCTGAAATTTCACTTCAAAGAAGGGGTACGACATTTGAAAGAATCCTTCAGACTGCGGAAGATGATATCGCCATAAAAATTGCTTGGAAAGGGTTTGTGAATTTATCATTTGATTCATTGCTTTTCATCGCAAAAGATATATCCGAGAAAATTGAAAAGATCCCAAATATAGCCGATATAAAGATTATCCCTGGTCCAGGCAATCCGCAGGTGAAAATACTTGTTGATAAATCTATTATTGAGAAATATGGCATAAGTAGTTCAGAGGTTGTTTCTGAAGTGACAAGCTACTTGAGGGGCAAGGTTGCTACTTACATTAGTAGGTTTAACGAGCGAATACCAATTCGTATTATCTCTGATAAATCAGGGGATGAAAACGCCTTATTTTCACTTTTAAATTATAGTTTGAGGGCTAACAATTTGAAGATTTCGCCATCAGTTCCTGTTCAATCCATTGTAAAAATAGAAAAGAAGCAGGGATTAAGTGAGATTTATCATGAAAATGGGACGAGAGTAGCTCTTGTATCTGCAAATTCAAAAGGTGGAAATATCTTTGCGGTAAATAAACAAATAAGCGATATGCTCAAAGATATTGAGTTAAAATACCCTGGCGTTTCAATTAAAACTGGTGGAAAGATTGAGGAAATTTACGAGTCATATAGAAATCTTTTGATCATAATTTTGCTTTCAATTTTTATAGTTTATATGATACTTGCTTCTGAATATGAATCGGTTGTTTATCCATTTGTCATTTTGTTGACAAGCCCGCTTGCCCTTGTTGGAGCTTTCATAGCGATGTATCTTGCGGGGCAAAGTTATAATGTGATGTCAATAGTTGGACTTGTCATAATGCTCGGTGCAATAGATAACGATGCTGTGATTGCTGTTGACCTTATAATATCAAACCGAAGAAATGGCATGTCGCTTGAGGATTCAATAATTGATGGTATGAAGAAAAGGTTTAGACCGATCGTGATGACAACGATTACAACTATACTTGGCATTATTCCACTTCTCGTTGGCTTTGGGAAAGGGCTTGAGCTTGCGGTTGCGATAAGTTATCCTGTAATCGGAGGTTTAATTGCATCAACTGTTTTCACGCTTTTTATAATTCCTGTCGTTTATACCTATTTTGATAGGTTTTCTCTAAAGGGAAGATAAATCTGTGAACCCTCATGATTGAGAAAATTTTAAAAAGACCTGTTACCGTCTTGATGTTTTATTTTACGCTTTTGGTCTTAATGTTTTTCTCATTTACTCAAATTGCAATTGAGATAACCCCCGAGGTTGATTTCCCAAGGCTTTATGTTGTCACAAATTGGTATGGTGTTTCCGCTGAATTGGTTGAAAGATTTATCACCACTAAGATTGAAGAAGTTGCGGTAACGGTCAATGGTGTGAAGAAAGTTTCATCAAGAACTCGGGAGGGGAATTCGTGGGTTGAAATTGAGTTTCAGAAAAATGTTGACATTGATTTCGCACGGCTTGAGCTATCTGAAAAGCTTGCCTCTATTTACAGAACTTTTCCTGAAGGAGCTGGATATCCACAAATTCAAAAATATGTGCCATCGGAGTTTGAAGAGCTTCAGGGGTTTATGAGCCTCAGCATTTATGGTGATGCTGAAATTACAACAATTCAAAAGATAGTTGATGAAATAATTAAACCTTCGCTTTTGGGGATAAAGGGTGTTGCAAATGTGAGAGTATTTGGAGGAGTTAAAAGGGAAATTTTGATAAATGTTGATGAAGAAAAGCTAAAAAATTTTAAAGTCAGCGTATCTGAACTTATAAAAATGTTAGATGAATATCAAATTTACAGCCTTGCTGGCTATGTTGACGATGGGAATGTTAGACACTTCATTTACACCGGGAATTATTTCAACGATGTTGATGAAATTAGAAATATCAAAATTGCAAATAAACAAGGGATTTATGTAAAACTTTCTGACTTTGCAAATGTTTCCGATACAATATCTGAACCCATCAATTATTTAAGGATAAATGGAATGCCTTCTTTGAGCCTTGAGATTGACAAAGAGCCTGGAATAAATATGATAAAAGTTGCGAACTTAGTTGATGAGAAAATTAATGAGTTAGAAGATTTAATAAGCTCAAGATACGGTTTAAAAATTGGAATTGAAAAGGTTTACGATAGAAGCAAGGATATAAAGATAGAGATAAGAGAGCTTGCAAGTAAAGCTTTTATCTCCGCTGGATTTATTATTTTAATTCTTGTTTTGTTTTTGCGGAACATCATTTCGTCGTTTATTGTCTTTCTCGCGGTTATTTTTTCTATCTCAGGTGCGATTGTGTTTTTATATGCCACTGGAATTGGGCTTAACATAATAACTCTTTCGGCGCTGGCTTTATCTTTTGGGATAGTAATTGATAATTCAACTGTGATTTTTGAAAACATACAAAGATACTTTGAGGAGCGGAGAGAATTTGGTGTTGAGATCATCCTTACAGCGGTTAATGAAATGAGATTGCCTGTTATCGCAGCTTCGGTTACAACAGTTGGTGCCCTTATACCTGTTTTCCTGCTTCCTGAAAATTTGAAGCCATACTTTATTCAGTTTGCAATTACTGCTGGTTTTGTTATTATTTTTTCTCTCTTGGTCTCGTTGACTTTTGTACCAATTGCTTCGCTCAAGGTTTTAAACAGGGTTAAGCCGAAGAACAAAACTTGGATTTTGAAGTTTCTTTCAGATATTTATACGAAAATTTTGCGCTGGAATTTACATCATAAATGGCTTGTCCTTTCTTTGATTATCTTGCTTTTCGGTTTGCCTGTGTGGATGTTGCCAGAAAAAATTGAGATAAAGGAGGGTAAAGATAGCTTTAAAATTTTTGGGCGGAAAATTTCACTTGTTAAAATCGCAGGACTTTACAATAAGATTTTTTCAAGTGAATTTTATAGCAGTGTTAGACCTTATATTGACCATATACTTGGGGGGACATCACATCTTTTTTTCAAGTATGTTTACAAAGGCGAGTTGTGGAGATGGGGTGCCGAGACATACATAGTGGTTAGCATAATGGCACCTCAAGGCACAGAGATTTCAAGAGTTGATGAGTTTGTTAGAAAAATTGAAAAACAATTAGAAAAAAACCTTAATTACATAGAAAAGTTCACCTCTTGGATATCCAGTAGATACGCCACTATAAGGGTTGATTTCAACGATAAAATTGCGATGACATCAATACCCTATATAATCAAGGAAAATTTGGTTTCGTTATGTGCTCAAACAAGTGGATTTACGACATCTGTTTACGGATTTGGACCCGGTTTTTATTCAGGCGGAGAGCTTGCACCAAGTTTTTCAATTCAAATTCTTGGTTACAATTATGATGTCGTAAAACAAATAGCGCAGAACATAGGTGAAATCCTTTCACAAAATCCAAGGGTTTCGGATATTGAACTTGATAGAGTGCCATGGATGTCAAAGGAATATGAAATCGTTGCTTCCATTGATAGAGAAAAGCTCGGCAAATACGGAATTAATCTTGGTGAGTTGATTTATTTTATCGCTGGGAAATTAAGAATGTCGCTTGGAAATTTTGATGTGAAGATACAGAATCAAAAGGTTGGATTGAAAATCAACATTTCAAAATCGGGAAGTATGGATACCGGAATTGATGTAAGAGATCTTTTAGAATCTGATTTCGTGATAAGAGATAGAAGTATAAAATTAGGTGATGTTTTAAAAGTTGAGTTTGTCCCGACGATGCCAGAAATACGCCGTGAAAATCAACAATATACAAGATATGTGACCTTTAACTTCAAAGGTCCTTATCATTACGGAAATAAATTTACAGATGCTGTTATAAAAAGTGTTAAAATTCCTCCTGGATATGAGGTGAAAAGACCTGAGTATTTATTTTCATTTGGTGAAAGGGAGAAAATACCACTGATATTAATTGCAATTGTCTCCGTTTGCCTTGTTTTTATGATCACCGCCTCGCTTTATGAATCTTTTAAGAAGCCATTTGTCATAATATTATCTGTTCCTATGTCTCTAATAGGTTTATTTGCTGTGTTTTACCTTTTTGATGTTAATTTCGGTAGAGGCGGGTATGCAGGTCTTATACTTTTAATAGGTCTATCTGTTAATAATGGAATAATTCTTGTTGATAAGATGGCAAATTCAATTTCAAAATCAGGTGTTAAGGTTAAAGATTTAGTTTATGACGATATTCTGATATCGGCTTCTTTTAGCAGGGTTAGACCAATTTTGATAACAAATTTTACGACGATAGCTGGATTTATACCATTTGTTTTTACAAAGAATATATATTCACTCTGGTATCCGTTTGCTATTGCTGTTTCGGGTGGGCTTTTGTTTTCAATGTTAATTACTCTCTTCGTCATCCCGGTATTTTACAAAATTATCGTTAAATAAATTATAGGTGTTGAATATGGTGGGAAAAATTTCACTTAAGAGGTTTTTAATCTTCGTCGGCATCTTCATAATTTGTGGTGTGATCTTAACTTTGGGATTAATTTTATCTGGGGGTAGTGATGAGGAAATTGCGACTTTAAAAGAAGTAGAAACGGGTGAAATAATTTTTCCAGTTAAAGTTGATGTTGCAAGGAAGGGTGACCTAATACAGTGGATAAGCGCAGGTGGTTTAGCAAAACCAGCCCGTGAGATTGATATAATCCCAAGAGTTAGCGGTCAAATTGTTAACTTAAATGTTTATAATGGCAAGTTTATTACGGAAGGGGAATTAATTTTAAAGATTGATGATACGGAGTTTAAGATGGCATTAAAACAGGCGGAGAATAATTTGCTTGATGCGAGAGTTGAGTATAACCTTATGAAGTTAGGTATTGTCCCGGGGAGTGTGAATCCTGAAAGATTTAGAAGGGAAATTGACAGTTTGAGGGTTATTTATGAAGATATGAAGAAAAAGTTTGAAATGGGGCAAATAAGTGAAGTAGAACTTGAGAGGGTTAAAAGAGATTACGAAGCTTTGCTTGTTTATAGCGATGTGAACAGAGAGGATGTGATCGCAAATAAAAGTGGTTTAAATAGAGCCCTGATTGAATTTGAAAGGGCGAAATTAAATTTAAGCTATACGGAGATAAAAGCTCCATTTTCGGGATATATAGCTGATTGCGAATTGACGCCCGGGGGTTATGTCACAGCCGGGCAAAAATGTATGAAGCTTGTTGATATATCAAAAGTTAGAATAATCTCTGAGTTAACAGAAATGCAGGTGGCAAAGATTAGCCCTGGAAATATAGCTGAGGTGGAATTCGTTGCTTATCCCGGGAAGATTTTCAAAGGTAAAGTTGTTGAAATAAACCCTTATATTGATATTGAAAGACGGCTTGGAAAAGTTATAATAGAAGTTGAAAATCCCGAGCATAAAATAAAACCTGGCATGTTCGGAACAGTGAGAATTCAGAGCGAAGTTTATAAAAATGTCTTGATCATCCCAAGACGGGCAGTTGTTATGCGGGATAACAGACCAGTTGTGTTTGTTTATCAAGGCGATGGCAAAGATCAAGGACGCTCTAAATGGTTTTATGTTGAACTTGGTCGTGAAAATGAGCAATTTTACGAGATAAAAAGTGGGATAAGCCCCGGGGATACTATAATCGTTGAGGGAAACTATAACCTCGCACACGATTCAAAAGTCAGAATCATAAAATGAAAATTAAAATTGGGGATGATTATGCTTCTTAATAAGAGAAATCTGGAAAAAGTCATTCGGGAGAATATTTCAAATCAGAATTTCGGTGTAATTGAGGTAGCGAGTTATTTCAATGTCTCAGTTTCATATTTATATGATTTCATTGCTGAAAATTACGGAATAACTTTGCATAAACTCATTGAAACATTTCGCCTTGAAAAAGCGATAAAGTTAATTTCGGAGGGAGTTAATTTTAAAAATGTTTGTAAAGAATGTGGCTATTATAGAATTAGAACTTTTAGAGGTGCTTTTAAAAGGAGATTGGGTATTTCACCGTTAGAGTTTAAAAGAAAGTTGGATGAGAATTTTGGAGTTAAGGAAAAATTGGTTCAGGATTATTTGAAAATTTTATGGGGGGGGTGAAGGGTTGGTGTGAGGGTAAGGTGTAAAAATT